>NZ_DASYBS010000060.1:0-22773 GCF_036500665.1 Cedecea sp. | reverse complement strand
GGGAACGCATCTCAGCCGACCCAGGACTGGGAGATAAAACGGAGGTTTACCGCTTGCGGCGATTTATTTGGCCGGGAGTCCGGGGTCTCGGGGAAGTGACGGTGACTTCCCCGAGTCGTTCACCGGTTCGGTGGTGACATGTGAACAGGACTGGAAGTGAACGGAACCTTAGCCGAATTTCATGGGCGATATTTGTGGCTAAGATACTTCTTCCAGAGGGTGAGTACTACAACCCTAAATCATCAAAATCTGAAGCATCATGGCGCTCGGCCAGCTGCACATCGCCCCAGGTGCGGTTCACTATGCGGCCGCGTTTAACCGCCGGGCGGTTAGCCACTTCATCGGCCCAGCGGCCAAAGTGCTTATAAGAAGCTACGTCCAGGAACTCGGCGGATTCGTACAGGCCACCTTTTGCCAGCGCACCGTACCAGGTAAAGATCGCAATATCGGCGATGGTGTATTCATCTCCGGCAATAAAGCGATGATTCTCCAGCTGTTTGTCGAGCACGTCCAGCTGGCGCTTGGCTTCCATAGCAAAGCGGTTGATGGCGTACTCAATTTTGACCGGCGCATAGTGGTAGAAGTGACCGAAACCGCCGCCCAGGTATGGCGCAGAACCCTGCAGCCAGAACAGCCAGTTCAGCGCTTCGGTACGGCCGGCGATGTCCTTCGGCAGGAAGCGGCCGAATTTTTCTGCGAGGTAAAGCAGGATGTTGCCGGACTCAAATACGCGCAGCGGCGGCGTGACGGAATGGTCAAACAGCGCCGGGATCTTGGAGTTCGGATTGACTTCTACAAAGCCGCTGGAGAACTGATCGCCTTCACCGATACGAATCAGGTGTGCGTCGTATTCTGCCCCGCTGATGCCCAGCGCCAGCAGCTCTTCCAGCAGAATAGCCACCTTCTGCCCGTTAGGCGTGCCAAGGGAATAAAGCTGCAGCGGATGCTTGCCTACCGGCAGCGTTTTTTCGTGAGTTGGGCCGGAAACCGGGCGGTTGATGCTGGAGAACTGGCCTGCTTCGGTCTTGTTCCAGGTCCAGACTTTTGGTGGCTGGTAGTTGTGTTCGGACATCGCGTTATCTGCCTTCTTCTCAGGTTAGTTATCTAATGAAACTATCTGGAAGTGTAGCAAGAGGGAAGAGCTGGCCGGGCTATACCGCCAGAAAAGCGAAAGCCCGGCACGGCGTTAAGCCGGTTTCAGCCCCGGTTCAACGAGGCCATAAACCTGGCGGTTCAGGCGGGGGGCTTTTGCCCGTTCGGCCACGTGCGCGGCGACGTCGGCACGCATCACCATGCCGTGAATTTCGGGGGCCTGACTCAGAACAGCTTTACCGGTTGGCTCGCCGTGAAGCAGGCCGCCGGGGCGAACGATGGCAAAGTCCAGTTTGCTGGTTTGCAGCCAGCTTTCCGCGAGAGATTTTTCTCGTACGCCCTGGCCGAAACCTGCTTTTGCACGGTCGGACAAGTAAGCCCAGCTTTCTCCGCAGCCCAAAGAGGTGACCAGCACCATACGCGAGATCCCGGCTTTTTCGGCGCAGTCGATAACGGTGCGGTGCGCCGGGTAATCCTGCGCGCCGCCCATTGTCGAAATGACGGTTGCGTCCTGGCCCGCAAGGCGACAGGCTTCTGTGACCGCGTCTGAATCGCAGGCGTCACCGATAATCACCTGAGCGCCAGCCTCGCGGAGTTTTGCTGCGGCCTCTTCGTTACGCACCAGCGCAACAACGGGGCGACTCTCTGCCAGCGCCAGCTTCGCGGTTAGCGCGCCTACGCCTTTACCCCCGGCTCCAAAAATTAACCATGGCGTCATGCAATATTTCCCTTAAGTGTCTCTGCCAGCGCCCGGAAAGCCGCGAGCTGATCTGCCAGTAACTGGCGATGATCGTCGCGCCCGATGAAGATTTTCAGCATCGCACTGCCTGCCTGATTGAAGAACAGAATCGAGGCGGTGTCCATCCCCATGAATTTACGCTCTACCAACGCGATGTGGGTGCAGTTACTTGCTTTAATGTGCCCCGTCATGCCTTTCTTGCCGCGCAGGTTGAAGTAGCCGTGGCGGTGGAAGCCGGAAGGCAGCTCGCCGGAAAATTCAATAATCAGGTCGGCGGTATGTACCAGCGTGGTGACGCTGCCCCATTCGACAACGGTATCCCAGACGGTGTCGAACTGCTCGCCGCTGACCAGGGCAAGAGCAGGAAGCTGAGTCACAACGTTCAGCAGGGTGACATTATATTGTGCGGCGATGGATTCCAGGGTGCCGTCCGGCTTGGTTTTTAAGTAATCGGCGAGGGAAACGGAAGTCATAGGGGAGCTCCTTGTGGTTTTTTGTCCGTTGTTAATGGGGTATTCAGGGTTGAAATCAGCGTCTGCAGGGACTGAAAGATATTGCTGGCCCAGAAGCGCCCTTCGTCGGTCAGGCGCAGACAGGAAGAGCTATCGCGGGTCAGGCCAGATTCGTGCCACTGGGTGAGCAGCGGCTGGAGCAGAGGCGCATCGGCGGTCAATTCATCGAGCGGCACGCGTGCAGTTTCAATCCCGGCCTGCAGCCGATGCCGCCAGCGGTAACCTGGGTCGGTGGTGCGGGCCATCATCATCAGCGGCTTTTTCCCGGCGGCGACGGCGGTGTGCCAGCTTTCCAGATTGCGTTCGACCATCCAGGAATAGCCGTTGACCGAGCCGCCCGCTCCTGAGCCAAAGGCCAGGCAGTCTGCACCTTGTTTTATCAGCAGGTTGTACAGGTTGCGCTCTCGCGTGGTGCGTGCCCAGTGGCTGTTGCTGATGCAGCGCCAGCCCGCGCTGTCCATAAAGTCGCAGCCCTGAAGGTACAGATCCCTGCGTTCTGCGGGAGAAGGAAGGGTGGCGCGTCCGTTTTCCACGGCTTTGCCCAGCGGCGTTTGCGGCAGCAGGTTCAGGGCATAAAGGTCGACGCCGTCAAGGCCGATGTCCCGCGCGATAGCCAGATCTTCTGCCCACACTTTTTGATCCTGGCCCGGTAGGCCAAACAGTAAATCGCACACCACGGCGGCACGATCGCGTTTGCAGAGGTTTTCCATAAAGCGCCGGGCGGTAGGGCCGTCGGACGTACGCGCCATTTTTTTACGGATTTTGCTGTTAAACGACTGAATGCCGATGGAGAAACGGTTTGCGCCCGCGTCGAGGCAGGCGTCGATGCGCTCATCGTCAAAATTCAGCACCCGGCCTTCGATGGTGATTTCACAGTCCGGTGCCAGCGGCAGGCTGCGGCGCAGGGCGGCAATGATCCGCGCCAAATCTCTTGCCGAAAGCGCCGAAGGCGTGCCGCCGCCAAAGTAGATGGCGTGAATGGGCGCAGACTGGTGCAGCGGGCTGTTGGCCTCCAGCTCAATTTCCCTGAGCAGCGCGTTGGTGTAGCGCTCGCAGCGATCTTCTTCGTAGCGATTCTGGTAAAAACCGCAAAAAGTACAGTGCGTTGCACAGAAGGGAATATGCAGATAGACCAGCCTTTTGCCGGGAGGCGTTGGGCTGGCAATCACCTGCTGCCAGGTTTGCTCAAGCTGCTCTTTGGCGACGGGGGCCGCGCCGCGCCACGGCATGGTGGCATGACGATCTTTAAAGGGCTGGCCGCCGGGTAGCGCGAAGTGCGCCTGGAGATCCAGTTCAGGTTTCATGTTCAACATCGCTCATTTTCGAAGTGATTTTTAATCGCTTTGGCCAGAATCAGGCCAAAACTGGTGATGCAGTTGTTCCGCGGCTTCTGCGATACGCGGGCCCATGCCCAGGATCAGCGCCCGATCGATAATGACTATCCGCTTATTTTTCCAGGCCGAGGTGTGGGTGATGCCAGGAATGGCTTTCAGCACGTCAGGATTGCCCTTCGTCATTTGAGTCGTCGCGACAATGACATCCGGATTGGCGGCGATCGTCGCCTCTGTGCTGTAGCTCTGATACTGCCGATGCCGGGCGATGTTGTTTGCTCCCGCCATTTTTAGGATGGCGTCCGCGACGCTGCCTGCGCCGGCAACCTGTGGCACGCTTCCGCCCGCAGAGAGAATAAACATGGCGCTGACGGAGTGAGGTTTGAGGGCGCTGCTTTTGGCAACAGCCTCCAGCCGATGGCGCAGGCTGACAACCAGCTCCTGGCCCTGCTGCTGACGGTCCAGAACGTTAGCAAGTGTTTGAATATTTTCATACATCTGTTCGACCGTAGCGGGTACACGTGGGAGCATCAGCACGTTTACCTTCATTTTTCTGAGCTGTTCAAGGGCGATCTGCGGGCCGGCGTCCTGCCAGGTAATGAATGTTGTGGGACGAAGCGACAAAATGGACTCGCTGCTGAGCTGCATCCAGGGACCGGTGTGGGGCAATTTTTCCGTTTCCGGCGGCCAGGTTGTCGTTTCGTCTACGCCAACGACCTGACTGCCCACTCCAAGGGCATAAACGAGTTCGGTCAGTGAGCCGCCAGCAATAACCAGGCGCTCGCTGGCGCTGGCAGCGGCCGAAACGGCAAGTGCCAATAGAATGGTAAACATGCTTTTCTTCATCAGAATTTCCACCCAAAGCCGATGGCCGTATTGAAGCCCGCTTCCGGAATAGACTCGTGGGCGGTCTGGTAGCGCTTGTTGGTCAGGTTGTTCAGCGCAAAGTTGACCTGGTACTGGTCGTTATCACCAAATTCTGCGTTCACTACCAGGTTCAGGGTGGCCCAGCCGGGGTAGCGTCTTTCGCCGTCGCCGGTGTTTTCTTTGGCGCGAGAAGCGGCGCGGATAAAGGCGTCAGAGGTTAAGTTCATGGCGTTGAGCACCAGCGTATGCCTGATCCCAACGCGGCCGTTAACGGCGGGCTCACCGGTGTCCCAGGTTTTCAACGTGCTGCTCTGGTACTGACGGCGCAGGATATTGCCGCTCAGGTAAGGGGAGATTGCCCAGCCGTTATACTCGGCGCTCAGTTCTATACCGTAGGTTTTTGCCTGGTTGATATTGTCGTAATAGCGGTAGTTGGCACGCGAGCTACTGCTGTTTCCCTGGCAGACGGTTTGTCCTTCGCAGGCCAGTGAAGCGATGTAATCTTTTGCTTCGGAGTAGTAAACCGTACCGTCCACAAACCACAGATTGCCCTTGTAGCGGGCGCCGATTTCGTAGTTATTGGAATGTTCAGGGCTTAGGTTCTGGTTGCCATAAGTCAGGCCACCACCGGCGGAGGTTTGCATAAATTGCTGCACCAGCGTCGGGAAGACATAGCCCTGAGCAAAGGCAGCGCGCATCTCGATATCTTTAAACCCGGAGTAGTTCAGGCTGGTGGCGCCGACAAACTGGCTATCGCTGGTCGACTTCCCGTCTGTGGCGCGGCTGGTTGCCACGCCGCTTTCAATCGTTTGTGAACTGCTGTTGATGAGCTTTGAGGCCAGCCAGTATTGCCGGGCCCCTACGATCCAGGTCCAGTTATCGGCCAGATGCCACGCGTTCTGAGCAAACAGCGAAGTGTTGCTTTGCTCCGATTTATCATGCGACCGGGTGTGGGTTTCGATATCAAAGAATCCGGTTTTCGCCGTCTGGCGCGTGTAGCCGCTGGAGGACTGGTTCACTTTATCGTGCTGATACTGCGCCCCAAGCACAAGATCGTTCCCTGCCGGCAGAGAGAAGTTAGTTTGCAGCGTCACGCCCTGGGTGTACTGCTTATCGTTGGTATGCGTTTGATTTTTTACGCTTAGCGCCTGAATGATGGGGGAGGGAATCGGCTGCGTAGTCGCGACTTCATTTTCAAACCGGCGTTCGACGGTCTGGTTGTAAGCATCGAGGTAGATTTTTTTCAGGTAGTTTCCGTCGACGTCATAGTCGTAAAACAGCCCGATTTTTTCCCGCGTCATTTCCGGGATCCTGACGCTAAAAGCATCGAACTGGTGGGCCGGATCGCTGTACCAGGTTTGCGTGGACAGGCGGTAGCGGTCGAGAGAAAGGCCGATTTTCTGGCGATCGACGTTGTAGCCCAGCCACAGGCCCTGACCATTATTGCGGAAGTGGGTATTATCCAGCCGCCCGTCCGGGGTTTTTCTGTTGCCCTGATCCGAATAGCTACCGTTAATGCGATAGTCGAACTGGCCAATGCTGCCCCAGGCAGCGGCGGATTCCTGCCAGCCAGCAGTGGCCGAGTTCCAGGTGGCTTTTACCCGCCCGCCCAGTGGTTTCTCCCCGCCTTTTTTAGTGATGAAGTTCACCACCCCACCGATGGCCTGTGAGCCATAGAGTACGGAATAGGGGCCTTTAATGACTTCGATGCGCTCCAGGGCTGACTCATCAACCAGCAGGCCAGCGCCGTAATCCTGCCCGGCTCGCTGGTAGGTGACCTGCTGGCCATCAATCAAAATCAGCACGCGTGACGAGGCTTCACCGCGAATGCGTATCTGTTTTCGCCCCGCCAGTGAATTATCCGTGACTTCTACGCCAGGAATGTCACGCAGATCGTCGGCAATCGAGACGCTTGTTGAGTTTTCAAGGGTTTTTCTGTCAACGACCTGAACGGTAACCGGGCTGTTCCAGAGGTTGGTTTCCGTGCGGCTGGCGCTGACGATAATGGTCTCTTCAGGTGCGGTATTTTGCTGGGCAAAAGCTGATCCAGGCACGGAAAAAGCTCCCGCGACAAACAGAGGTACCGCTGAAAAGGTCACGTAGGTTTTACGTTTCCCTGGCATAAATTCATCCTTGCGAACGTTAATGATAGTTATTATCGTTCGCTTTTATATCCAGGAGTGTCACCTATATCCACCGTTTAACCTGTAAACCAGATGCAACTTTGATTTTGGTCAAAGTTGGCTCCGGGTCAGGGAGGACCTGCGTATGAAAATGCTGAGCGGGAGGTTGGCATTCTGTGCCCAACCGCTGGCCTTGTCGGTTTTCTACTGCCAACCTGTTTATTTCATAAACAAACATCAAAAAAGCACAGCATCCCCGGAAAGGCTAACGCCGTTTATTTTTCGTTGTGTTGGCAGTTTGTAATGTCTTGCTGCGGAGAGTCCGCAATCGCGAATATTTTTCCCGATTAGGTTAGTTACTACCAGAAACAATAAGCCAAATTATATAAAGGAGTGATGTTTTTATGTTGCAGCGCAAGGATGGAAAAATACTCCTTTTGTTTATGGGTTTTCTTATTATTTACCTGCTGCCAGGAATATATGGTCATACGCCGTGGAAGCAGGATGAAAACTATACCTTTGGCGTGATCCAGGCCATGCATGAAACAGGAAACTGGCTGGTTCCTGTGAATGCCGGTGAGCCTTTCATGGAAAAACCACCGCTTTATTACTGGGCGGCCACGCTGATGGTGCATTTATTCTCGGGCGTGCTGCCGATGCATGATGCCGCGAGAACGGCAACGTTATTGTTTTCTGTTATTAATTTTTCCTTTTTTATTCTGCTGGCGAGAAGGGTATTTCGCAGTGAAAGCCTGACAGACTACCGTATTTGGCTGGCTTTCGCTGTTTATATTAGCGCACCGGGCATTCTGCGTCACAGCCATGATATGTTCAGCGATACCGCCCTCACAGCCGGTGCAACCGTGGCGCTCTATGGCATTGTGGGGCTTATCCGCCAGGAGAAACTGGCCGCTTCGGCCCTATGGCTTTGCGTGGGAACGGTAGTCACTCTGTTATCGAAAGGCGTGTTTATTCCCGGCGTGCTGTGGATCACGCTATTTTTGAGTGCTCTATTTTTCGCGCAATGCCGGACGAAAGCCTTTTGGTATCCGGTTATTCTTGCGGGCAGCATTGCGCTTGTCTTTATTCTTCCCTGGCCCGTGCTGCTTTATATCAAACACCCTGACCTGTTTATCGCGTGGTTCTGGGAAAATAACGTTGGGCGCTTTCTGGGATTTTCTGTTGCTAAACTGGGGGCGAAAGCTATTCCGACGCGAGTGCCCGAGGCGATTATGCTTTTTGCGCTGCCATCCGGCATACTGGCAACATTATATTTTCTTCGCCATCCTGTTAACTGCCTGAAAAATCAGGATGAGTTTGCGATAACCCTGTTCCCGCTGCTGGGGATTATTATTCTGCAGATGTCGGCAACCAGCCG
The DNA here is from genome assembly GCF_036500665.1 of Cedecea sp. NCBI lineage: Bacteria > Pseudomonadati > Pseudomonadota > Gammaproteobacteria > Enterobacterales > Enterobacteriaceae > Cedecea > Cedecea sp. Next base: position 14,731 of record NZ_DASYBS010000060.1, on the reverse strand, counting down.
AGCTTTATATCTGATGCCTTTTGTTGCTCCTATGGCCATATTAGGTTCTCAGCTGCTACCCACAATAAAAGAAAAGACGCTGCGTTATTTCTCATATTTTTCTGCTGTGCTCTGGTCTGCCCTGCTTGTGGTGCTGTGGGGCATTTACCTGCTCAAGCTTAGCGGCGATAAGAGAGGATGGCTGGCTCCCCTGGAGCGCTGGCTGCCAGCGGGCTACGAGATTTACTTTTCCTGGCCGCTGTTTCTGTTTGCCCTGGCTATCACAGCGCTGTGGCTCTGCCGCGCCCGTTTATCTGGTTCGCTCAACCCGGCATTGCGCGCTGCGCTAAGCTGGGGATTGGACGTGACCACTATCTGGAGCGTGGCGTTTACTTTGATGGTCGGCTGGTTTGACTACAGCAAAGGCTACGAAGGGGTCTTTACCGATCTCAAAAGCCACCTTGTCGGGCTGTATCAGGCGAATGACTGCATGGCGTCTTACCGCCTCGGTGAATCTGAGGCGCCGATGCTCTACTACTTTGCCGGCATTCTGCATCGGCCACAAAAAACCTTCAGCAAGCCTGAAAACTGCCGCTGGCTGATTGTGCTCGGCGATAAGCTGCAGCCTGCGCCTGAGGGAATGGCATTTTTCTGGGAAGATAATCGCCCCGGGGAAAAGCGCAATAATCTGATGGTTTACCGGGAGGTTTCGGGGAGTAATGGCTAAAACCTTAGCCTGAGGCTGGGTTCGCAAGACTTAGCCAGGCAGGCTTTCAACAATGGCGATCATCGCTTCTGCGACATCAGCCCTTTCCCGACGGGCTCGCTGATACTCCGGGGAGTGGTAGCAGGCCAGCGCCGGTTCCATATCGGCAAATTCAATCACCACGTGCCGGGTGAAAGCGGCATCGCCTTCTACGACTGCCGCTTTGCCGCCCCGGGCGGCGATGTGTTGCCGAAAACAGGTGATGTGCCGTCATGCCGAAGCGCTTCCTTCGAGGTTGTACATTTCATTACAAGCGGATACCAATCACTCACTGAAGAGTTTATTCCATACGCCTATAGTTCATTTCAACGGCCCCGCAGTGGGGTAAACACGAAAACAAATTCGAGGATGTCGAAATGAAAAAAGTATTAGCTCTGGTTGTTGCCGCTGCTATGGGTCTGTCTTCCGCCGCTTTCGCTGCTGACACTACCGCGACTGCACCAGCTGCTGCTCCGGCAACCACCGCCGCTGCACCTGCTGCTAAAGCTCCAGCTGCAAAAGTAACGCATCATAAGAAACATAAAAAAGCTGTCGCTCAGAAAGCGCAGGCCGCTAAAAAGCACCACAAAAAAGCCGCTAAGCCAGCAACCGAGCAAAAAGCTCAGGCTGCTAAAAAGCACCACAAAAAGGCAGTAAAACCAGCAGCAGCACAGAAGGCTCAGGCCGCTAAAAAGCATCACAAAAAAGCAGTAAAACCTGTTGCTCAGAAAGCGCAGGCTGCTAAGAAACACGTGAAAAAACATCACAAAGCTGCAGCAAAACCAGCCGTTCAGCCAGCAGCATAAGTTAAACGGGGCCGCCCCGTTAGCTTGAAGCGTTAACACAAACACCCGGCTTGCCGGGTGTTTCTTTCTGGAGTGCGGAAAATGTTGCGACGCTACAGTTTCGAATTAATCCTCACCGTGTTGCTCACCTGCGGTCTGATCACGCTGAATTTTTGGCTTCAATAGTTTGCGTCCATCTGAAATTGAATATTCAAATATGAGATACAGGCACCGCCATCGTTCTTAAGCCAGATAGATGGTGAAAGTATTATTTTTTCTTGTTTTTAATATGAGTCTCATTGTCCAGAGATACCGCACTTCTGCTTTCAAAACGGATGATGCAACATAAATAAAAAGCTAAAGGTCATCATTTTCCTGACTGGCGTCGCCGTAAAGCCATGGGAAAAACCCTGATGAGTTTTTCTGCAACGCAAAAGCAACGCAGAAAAAACGCCCATTATCGTCTTTCAGAAGTGCCGCCAACAATATACCCAGTATAGTAATTGCAAAAACGAGTGTCACCACAGATTCCTAACCTTGCCCCTGTATCCTCAGGGGGGCAGTTAATGCGACAGATCCGTTATTACATAAATGGATCAATAATGCTGCAATCACCAGAAGCTTCTTTTTCCATCATGACCATTACCTTGCCAGTGGATGTTGCCACAGGAGGAATTTTATCGGATATTTTCCAGCCATCCTTGAAAGCGTAAAAAATGGCCTTTCCTTGTGCTTTATTCCTTAGATTATCACCACTTAAAAATGTTGAGCTGGAATTTTCAGTATCAATAATCGCCACTCTCTGACATTTTTGTGCATATCCAAGCGATGTATAAATCATGCTTGTCAGAATAACGACTAATTTTATCATTCTTGACATTTTATGAAGCCTTAAAAATGATTGTTTGTAGATTTGTTAATCAGTGACCTAATATGATTATTTTCCCCACATTAGGTCTATTAAGTGTCTGGTCAGCTAATTACTTTAATAACCAACAGCCACAGTTGCCATCCATTTATCTGTGTTTTTACCTGAGAAATTCATGTTACCTTTACATCGCCCATATTCATTCGGGCCTGTAATGGTGGTCGAGAATCCATCAACTCTTGGTTGATGGAAATCCACGCCAGCTTTCTGCAGGTCGGCACAACCAGCCAGGCTTTTATAATATTCAACAAATCCAACATGAGATCCTGCAATTCCTTTTGCGGAAGCCGGTTGCCGCCATGCACCCAGGACAACTTTTTCATCATCACTTGCATTGGTTAAGGACCCATGCCAAACAGAAGTGTCATTGCTGTCCCGATAAACATTCAAATAATAAAGTTTACCTGGTACAAACTTGGTTAACCATACTGAACAGGATGTACCGGCACCACCGTCAGCTCCTGATTTGCATAGGGATGTATTTACTGCCGATGTGCCAGAGCCAAATACTGAGAAGGCCAATGTTGCGCCGCTATATTGAGGTTTGATACCTATATACCCTAGATTCCCATTAATCATATTAAATTGCTGTGCATAATAATAACCGGGCTCAGCAGGTGAGTTATTAATTCGAATAGGAAAGGTGATGGAATCTACTCCATCAACGGGGGCATTTTTGATGCTCCAGCTGACATTAGCCATTCCTCCAGGGGTAATAGCAGCGATACTGGGTAAGGTGTAAGTCAGTAATGATGAAATTAATGCTAATTTCGTTAGTTTCAGAATGATGGGCCTTTTCAATTTAAGTCCTTTTAATTTACTTAATTACATATTTGAACGTTTTGAAACAATATCTGCATGCTTTAGTTATGAACAATAAGAATGGAAGGCTTAGATATTAAGAACTGGACACATTATTATAGAGAAAAAACGCATAAGCCCCAGAAGGTTCTCTGGTAGGGTTGGTTATTTAAATATAGAGAGGGCTGTTATTAGTCGTGCAAATTTGTGCAATATGAACCGGTCAGAGTCTGAAAATGTTATAGTAAATCAGGGGGGGGTAATTTTTCATTAATAGCATCTTGTGTCAAAATGAGTAAACTGTGCCGAATAGAGTGGAGTGTCTCTTTTTTAGATGCAGGATATCAAGTGATGGATGGGTTCACATTGTATAATGAATTTTAAGAAACAATATATTAAAAGCTTTTCACTTTAGTTTTTTGTACGCTATCGGATATTATGTTGATGTGTTGATTATATCTGCGTTGACTGCATCTTAAATTTTCAATTAATGTTGGTTTTATTCGCGATAAGGGTTTTTATGGTATTGCGATTTTCTCTGCTAATATTAATCTTTCTTCTCTCTGGATGTGAGACTCAATGGGTAAACCTGTCTTCTGAAGAGATCTTTTCGACGGCGAAAAATTTTTGTCATAATCAAGCAAAAAACAAATTCCCTATTAAAAATGAGATCGCTCAGCGAACGAAATATTTACCAAGTTATACACATTGCAGTAGAAAAAAACATTGTCACTATCGAGCCGATCGAGTGGAAATAGAAAGTTATGTCATGGATGTAAATGATGACAGCCGGAGACGTGAGTTCCATGAATGTATGGGGCAAAGAGGATGGCAAGAAGAGATTAAATGGGGATTATGACTCGTTAATTTGCCACACTTTCATCAGCGTTGAGATACTTCCATCGCTTCCGGTTTATTCAATAACAATGAATGTGCAGTACGTTTTAATGGCTATTTGAGGTTGTCACGCGAGTTCTGAATTCATGTTAACCGATTCGTTTGGCACTTATGCTTTGCTGCGTGGTACCCGGTAGCACGCACCACCGTGCAACTGTTTTTATCGCTTTGAAGACAGGTCAGCCTCTTTTCCAGCATGAGTTTCACCCCCGGTGAACCGATGATGCTGTGCCAGCTTTTGCCTTCTCGCACCCAACCCGTGTGAGTTAAACAGCCTTCTGTCGCTCACGTGTGACAGACCGACAGCGTCGAGGCTGCCAATGCTGAAACGCTACGTGAAAGCGTTAGGCGAAGAATTAAGCCTCGACGTAACACTTCCGCCGTGGAAAACGTGTTGTAACCCCTATTAGATTTTTTGAGTAAGCCATATTAATTGCGGCATATATCATTTGTTAGCTTAATGTTTAATGGGATATCTGTTGCTGGGAGAATGTCTTCAAACTATTATGGTAGCGATCGTATTTGCCAGGATTGTTTATTCTTCATTCATATTTAAACTTAGCGAGGTTTGTAATTGCATTAGGTGCTGCAGCCGATTATCGGTTTGCGTGATCAATAGATGAAGTTGATTAAAAATACGATTGTTTATTTCATCTAAATAATGTGTAATTTCGTTTTGAGTCACCGTAGTGTCAGGGTGCCGATCGCGCCATGTTCTGATTACATGTCGAGCATTACTGAGAGTCACTCGAGTATTTTCAAGACTTCCGTGTAGTTCTCTTAAACTCGCGATGTGACGGGGTAATTCCTGTACAAGTAAAAAAAGTTGATTATTATCATTAACATTATGTGCAGCGGTGATTTGTGCTACAAATGTCTCCATCCTGAGCTGAATAGCATTGGCGTGCTCCTGTGCTGCATGAATGGTCTGATTCAGACTTTGGATAATCGGTGTCAATCTGGCCCCCGGCTGCAGAGGCATATTCTGAGCATGAGAGGGGCCAGGAATGGGGGACGGGGTGGAGGGGGAATCTGCGCCGCCACAGAGTCCAGCACAGTGCCATTCACCATTCTGGCTTTGATAAACCGTTCCCGCTCGTTGTGGATTATTAAAGTGATCAAGAAAATAGAGGTCATAAAGACCATCCTGGCTTCCTTGTCGAACCCAGGCGTCTTGCCCCTGATAAACTATTCTGCGAAATCCGGGCAATTCTCTGGCCCGCTCCTCGTTTGTAGCTGTGCTGGCTGGCGTGGTAGTAACAGACTGTGTATTGTGTGTGGTTCTTCCCCATGCTCGCCGAAAAAATCCCACCGGATTTATATCTCTGAGTCCTGGAATCAACTCCAGTGGCCCTCCCATTCCCAGGCGAACAGATAACGGGTCTGTTGTTTTTATTCCGTTCAGAGCCCCGCGTTTAACTCTGTGACTTCGTGTCTGCGGCATCTCATTTTCTTTTTTTGACATCATGGTATTTTCCGGGAAGGTTGACGGTGTTAAATAATGATTTATTTGATTCTCAATTTTCATGTTGGAGTGCCTTCATAATATTAGAGTTGTAAGTTATTAACATTATCATTTCATGCATCTACTGAAGATTAATGGCTCAGTTAGTTACCCGTAATTGTATCAATAGAGCATGTTCAGAGAAGGTGTTCATTGAAATTATTGGCTGATACCCTCAGGGGGTATGACAATATTCATTACGAGTAAAAATTTTATATATTTATTTCTCCTGGTAACCTTTATATACTGGATAAATAAGCTCGGAATCTATTACCTGTAATCTTGTTTTGATTTATTTGTGCTATCTGTCGATTTAATCCTTATTTGGTTAATGCAATAATCCCCAACGTCAGCCCGGGCAGGGCTGTGGCCCCGCCAGCAATAGTTCCTGCAGTTTCCCAGTTATCCTGAGTGGTCCCTTTCATACAGGTATTGGTGTGCACCAGTTTTCCCCGATCGTCGTAAACCGGCACACAAGGAGAACCCGTGGCGCACCCTGCCAGAAGAGCAGGCAACAGCACGGGAGCGATCGGTCTATTCATTTTAAAATCCCCTTCAAAAAAAACTGTCTATTCAGTTAGTTTAAATACCGTACCAACGGTTCCCGGATCACATTTGAAGGATGAGAAAACATCAATCTACTTTCATAACGTGGTGTTTTTTAACATGTCATAGCGTCGCTGGTTAACTGTAAGGGCCTACAGTTAGCGCGGTTTTTAGCCGATATTAAACGACCGCCTGAAAGTGATTAAAATTCCTGCTGCTGTCCTCCATTGAAATCATGAAGGCCGTGCTGTGCTTCCTGTTCTGCATTCTTTAAAACCGCCAGTTGTTCGCTTTTTGCCCTTAGCTTTACCACGCGTTGTCATTCTTATTCCGAAAAATCATGCTCATAAGAGGGCAATTTACTTAAGGTTTTCCCCTATCCGTGACCTGTAAATCCGTGCTGTTACAGAAATATCTGAAATTACAAAATGATCAAAAATTGATCTGGTGCAACAATATTCACTGTACTAAGGTATTGCTTGTTGTTCTAAGTGACAGTCATTGTCAAATCTAAAATATGGTAATTAACTTAAGGATAAGGTTATGAAATCAGCCACCGGAGTACGTCTGGTTCTTTCATGTATAGCTTTCGCGATCGCTCCCTCAGCCAGCGCGGTAACATCGACGGGAACCTTTCAGGTACTTATTAATATTGCAAAGGCCTGTTCCGTCACGGCTGGTCCCACTTCTAACATCAATCTTGGTTCTGTGAATTCCAGTGCGACAAATACCACCGGGAACAGCACCATTTCCGTGAACTGCTCTAAAACCACCCCCTATTTTATTGGTCTTGCTCCCTCAACGGCGAATGGCGGAAACACTTCTGGCGCGGGTGCGATGTCGTCGGTGGCGAACTCGGCAACGAATACGGATAAAGTGCCTTACCAGCTGAATCAAACTTCGGCTACCGGCCCCGCCTGGGGGAATACGGCCACTTCAACGACTGTCGGTAACGGCGTGGCTGGCACCGGTTCAGGCCTGGCACAGACCTATACCGTCTATGCAACTGCCCCAGGTGCTAATTACACCCCGGACAGCTATGCCGATACCGTAACGGTCAACGTGAATTACTGAACGCCGGGATGCTGATGAAGCCAAAATTGCCTTTGTGGCGGCATGTGCTGACATGCCTGCTGGCCGCAACCGTGTGTCTGCACGAGGCGACAGCATCCGGATTGCAGGTTTCTCCGGTCACCCTGATTTTGCGGGGTGACCAAAATGCAGATGGCATCTGGTTGAGCAATGAAGGGGAGCGGGAAATTAATGCCCAGGTGCGGGTTTATCGCTGGAGACAGAATAACTTCAGTGACGAACTCTCACCTTCTCATGGGCTGGTTATCAGCCCACCTATGCTGGCGCTCAGGCCTGGTGAACGCCAGCTTATCCGGGTGATACGGACGGGGCCAGTTTCTGCAGGGATAGAAGAGGCTTATCGGTTGTCCATCAATGAACTGCCTCCGACCGTGTTGGAAAAAAATAGATTGCAGTTTGTTCTGCACTATTCGCTTCCTGTATTTGTTCAGCCTGCGGTGACAGCGTCGTTATCGGCAAAATTGCGGTGGAACGTCAGCCATACTGAAGAAGGTATTTTTCTGGATGTGCACAATCAGGGAGACAGCCATGCTCAGTTGTCAGCGGCGACGCTGACAACCTCCCGCGGTGTTCGCAAAGTTATTACTCCGGGGCTGCTGGGATATGTTCTTCCGGCTTCAACGATGCGCTGGGTATTACCCGTCTCTGCCGCTGATTTTGCACGTGGTGGTAAACTTGAAGTCACAATAAATGGCCAAAAAACTGAACAGGCTCTTTGACGGATTCGGTCAGCTGACGAAACTGATTTTGCTCAACGGGTTATTCGTCCCGGAAGTTTATGCAGCAGATCGGCCTCCTGTGAATGCGTCACGAAATGGGATGATAAGTGACACCATGCCGCTAAACGGGGTTGAGTTATACCCCGACGTTACTCTTAACGGCAATCGCGTGGGTTTGGTCCGTTTCGGCTATGCTGACGGGAAGTTTTATGCCAGTGCAGACACTCTGCGGCAGCTGGGTCTTATGCTGGATGTCAGACCATCGGCGTCGGTATGTCTGAGTGATATTCCACAGTTACACATTGACTATGATGCCAGGCAACAGACCCTGAAGCTAACCGCTCCTCTCGGGCTTCTGAGCACAACCACCCTGTTTACCCGGGCGGACGTGAGCAGTCCGGTTGCATCCACTTCGCGAGGTATACTGCTAAATTATGACCTCTTCGCTTCAAAGGAGAGAACCCTAAGTGTCCGTAGCTTTACAGAACTTCGCGCCTTTCAGCCATCCGGGGTATTCAGTTCAACCCAGCTAACGCGTAATGCCGTACAGAAACACGGTGGAAACAATGATAACCGCTTCAGTCGCCTGGATACCCGCTGGCAGTCCTCCTTTCCTGACCGGTTACTGACAGTGACGGCGGGGGACACCTTGACCAGTTCGCTACCCTGGTCGCGCCCCACCCGCATTGCCGGTATTCAGGTCGGTACAAACCTTAGCCTGCAGCCTTATCTCCCCACTACTCCACTGCCTTCTTTTCTCGGTTCAGCAACCCTGCCTTCTGATGTCGAGCTCTATATTAATGGGGTGAAGCATTATAACGGCAGCGTACCTGCGGGAAATTTTGAAATCAGCAGCCTGCCCAATATCAGTGGCGCAGGCAATGCGCAGGTCATGGTCACGGATGCCCTGGGCAGGACGACCGTTCAGAATTTCTCTTTTTATAATGACCAGTTGCTACTGCGTCAGGGACTGACTGAGTGGTCGGCAGAGCTTGGGGTTGTCCGCAGGAATTATGGTTATTCCTCTTTTGACTATGGCAACGTCCCGGTTTTCAGCGGGACCTGGCGGCGGGGAGTGAGTAACAGTTTAACCGCCGGTTCGCATGCTGAGGCAACAGACCGTCTGGCGAATGCTGGCTTCAGTACCGACTGGGTTCCCTCCAGCCGCAGCGGTACTCTGTCAGCCACTCTGGCGATGAGTACGGACTCAGGTCAAAGGGGGGCGCTGTATGGCGCCGGTTATCGCTGGTCCGGTTATAACTTTACCTTCAGCACAATGACCACCCTCACGTCAGGTCGCTATCACGATGTGGCTACCCATTATGGTCAGCCCCCGCCGGCGTTAAGCAGCAACTCGGTAGTGGGGTATGGGACAGAGTCACTGGGTAATTTCAGCCTGAGCTACCTGCAGTTTCGTTATCCGCAGGAAAGAGCGGTTCGCTATGCCGGTGCGAACTGGTTTAAATCAGTGGCACAGAATGTCTATCTTAGCCTCGGCGCCAGTCAGAACGTGGATAACAGTCGGGACAGCAGTCTCTGGCTGATGATGACATTCGCTTTCAGTAACGGGCTGAATGCCGGCAGTTCGCTGCTGCGTATGAACAACCACTCCGGATACATGATAAATGCCAGCCAGTCGCAGCCCCCGGACGGTGGATGGGGCTGGAATATTGCTGCCAGTCGTCACTCATCCCGGCCGGGGGCGCAGGGAGAGGTGGGGTATCAAGGGCGTCACGGCAATATCTACGCAGGTGTTAATAAGATGCCTGATACTCACTATGGTTACGCAGGTGCCAGCGGCTCCCTGGTGTCGATGGCAGGAGGGCTGTTCGCCGCCCGGGAGATCGGTAACGGTTTTGCGGTGGTGTCCACCGATGGTATTGCCGGTGTTCCGGTAAAACTGGAAAACAACCTCGTGGGAACCAGCGACGACCAGGGATTACTGCTGGTCACGCCCCTGAACAGCTATCAGAATAATCTGCTGAGTATTGACCCGATGGACCTGCCCGCCAGCATGCGAATTAACCGAATCAGCGCTGACGCCACTCCCGCAGACCGGTCCGGCGTACTGGTGAAATTTGGCATTACGCCCGTTCGTGCGGCGCAGGTGATGCTGGTTGATACTCATGGCTACGCCATTGCGCAGGGAAGTATAGCCACGCTGGATTCGGGTCAGAATGCGGTCGTGGGTTTTGATGGCATGGTTTATTTTGATGCTCTCGAGTTACATAACCGGCTTAAGGTCACTACGGCAACAGGCGTCTGCACAGTGCAATTTTATTATCCTGCCGGGGGGAAGGATATTCCACAAACGGGTCCACTGACCTGTCGGTAATAACCGGCGTTGCAGGAGGCATCAACATGCAATTAAGCCATCTATTTTTGCTGGCAGGACTAATCCTGTCGCCCGGAGTGAGCCAGGCGCTGAGCTGTTCGGTCAGTAATGTGCAGCCCGTTAATTTTGGCACGGTAAACCCGCTGTCCGCAACGGGAGCCACGGGGGCCATGACCTTCAGCTATGCCTGTACCCGGGCCATCACGGATGTGCTGGCGGGTGTCACGCTGTGCTTTAATATTGGCCCGTCTGCCGTCAGCGGACAAATCAGTCCCCGCCAAATGTCATTTGCCGGTCCTCCCGCCAGCACCCTGAATTACCAGCTGTATCAGGACCCGGGGTATACAACAGTCTGGGGGAGTCAGTATCAGGCGGGGACAACGCCACCCATGGTGCAGATAACCTTCCTGGATTTTCTCCCGGTGACCGGGAGTAAGACCGTTTATGCCCGACTTCCCGGGTCACAAATCACGGCAGCCCCGGGCGGTTACCAGGATAATTATTCTGCCGCGACCGCCAGCGTCACGCTGAATACCGGATTGCTCCTTCCACCGACAACCTGTGGTACCACGGCTGGCCCGACGTTCCCATTTACCGTACTTGCGACGGTGGTGAAGCAATGCAACGTCAGCTTTACGAACAACATTAACCTGGGAACGGTAAATGCCACCCAGACAAATATCAGCGCGAACAATACGATGGGTGTCACCTGCACCAACAGCACCCCCTATACCATTGGTCTGGTGCCTTCGAACGGCAACACGGCAGGAGGTGGAATGATGAAAACCAGCAATACCAATACTGACCAGGTACCCTATCAGCTTCGCTCAGGACCCGGTATGAGTGGCAGTCCGTGGGGAAACACTCCGCTGAACAGCGTTGCGGGAATCGGAGTCGGTAGCACGACGGCCTGGACGGTGTACGTTACGGTTCCCGGAGCTAACTACACTCCGGACAGTTACGCCGACACGGTGACGGTTAATGTGACTTACTGACGTTTCTTGAGCAGTCAGGTCAGTGTTGGCCGTTCTGGCTATGTTTCGTGAGGGGAGCCGCACCTTGCTACCCACTGGGATTTTTATTATCCAAATATGAAAGCGCTAAGGAGAAGATAGGAATGCATCCAGTCAGGGCGTATTTCGCATTCGCCCCCGACGGCAGGTGATAATACTGTGTGCCGGAGACAATAAAGGGGCAGGATGAACATCAAGACAGCTGATGCTGAATACAAAGCACATCTGGCTGACATGAGGGATAAATAATGGCTACTTTTGATAATCTAATGGCAAAGCGAGCTCCTGAAAGCTGGGCAAGAGTTGCTGCGCGTGCAGAAGAAATCCGGAATGAAATAACCTTGTCAGAAATTCGTAAGGAACTGGATATTTCTCAGGTCCAACTTGCCGCCGCGTTGGGGATCCAACAACCAGCGGTAGCGAAAATGGAAAAGGTGGGTAATGATCTGAAATTGTCCACACTGAAACGCTATATAAAAGCGCTTGGTGGAGAGCTTTCGCTTGATGTGACGCTCCCGGACGGTAAACGTATCGCGCTTCATCTGTAATACATACATAGCTTTTGCCTGCACAGTTGTGGCAAATATATTTGGTGTGGGAACAGTCGATTGGTACGACAGGGAGGGTATTCATGGTGGGCGTGCCGTACGCTTGATGACTCGTAGGGGCCGGAAGATAGCACTGCTGTGTTTAGCCAGTAACCAGCCTCAGCCATCGCCATCTGGAAGCGGCGTTTTGCGGGACTGGAAATATATATGAGGGGCATTCTGGTGGGCTGCGGAATTTGGAATAAAGCGTTTTTCTGAGAGTGTTCTGACCGGAGCGAGACCTCATTCTCGATTACATCGAGTCCTACCTCAAAATCGAAATCAGCAACTAATGCTCGCGTCTGCTCACTAATAAGATTGTAGCTCGGCAATTCTGTCGCGACTGCTGATGAAGCAGGGTTGGCTGGCAACGTGGAGAGTCTGGTGTCGATCGTATAGATTTCGCTGACGATGTGAACATATATTGCTGAATGAGCATTAGACGTTCAACGGTCTTTGAAACCGAATCGGCCTAATACCACCGTGGTAATACAGTGTGGAAGTTAATATATAGAACACCCATGCGGATCACAGTGATTGTCTCACAAAAACACAGATAAATTAATTATGTTAAAAACAGGATGTAGATAAATGCGTATTTTAATACAAAACTCAAATCATGCTACCTTTAAAGAGAAAGAAAATGATGATCGGAATAGTTATCCGAGCGATGCTAAGCAAAATAAATCTATTCTTTTGTTGCGGGAGATTTATTTGAAGCGGTCGGGAAATAGAGTAAAAATAAAAGAAGGTCCCGTGCCATGGTATAAATCATTTGCAAAAGAAAAATTCGACTCACATAAAACGTCAGCTACACAAAAACCGATAGAAATGAGTGGGGCGAAAATCCATAAACCCTGGTACAAAGAAATTTTTCCGAAAGAGGGTATCGATTTACCTGATGAGACCCAAAGGACTCAAGTGCTTCATCCGCAAGAATATGTAAATCTTATTACATATCCCAAAGACACAGTTGGAGTGAGCTATTTTAATGGGAAGGGTTTTTTTAATGATCCAGTTTTAGATAATGTTTTTATGGTTGGGTCAGGTTATATGACATGCCTTCAAATTTCCGTGTTGAATAAAGTAAGGTCGACCATAAAAGAGGCCTATCAAAAATCCTTCTCTTTTAGAAAGATGGTGGAAATACGTCATCAATTAATCAACGATATGGGTGGGCCTAAAGCAGCAATAATTACCTTTCTTGTAACCAGTGATAAAAAACAAAATGAAGAAATTAATGATGGAAAATTTCTTCATGCTACAACTTATCTGGAGCCTGGCGTTATAGTATTGAATGGAGACTCCATAGAGCATCCACATGAAAATGGAATTCATGCCTTTTATCAGTTAAATTCAGTTGCTTCCCGGCGAAAAACAATACCCAGTAATGAAATAATATTACACGAAATAGTTCATTCCCTGGCATATACCTCTGACAGTGAAAGAAGTTCATATATAGGTTTTTTAAGGTATGCTCAAGCCACAGGAAAAATGAAAAACGTTGTCTTTCCTGTAGACCATTCCCCTGTTTTTCCCGAAGTTATCAAAAATCCAACCAAAGATGATTTTGCAATAATTCCATCTGGTACAATTGAAGGTTTTTCATATGATATTTATGTCAGTATGCCCCATATTCTTGGGGAGAATGATGGATTGGTTAATACGATAATGAAGGAAATAAACAGGAATTATTTACCTAAGCTTGCTTATGGGCCTTTGCAGATGTTTCATGGAGAGCCTGGTAAAAACAACAAATTGAATGAGAGTGATATGAAAGTCGTTTTGGATTATTTCATTGAATCTGATCTAAAAGATGGTGAATTTAACTATACATTTTCGAATTTTGATATAAATAAGCAGGAGCAAATTAAAATTGATGCGGAGAATTTAAGGAGAGATATTTCCTTCCCTATAGGATATTTGTAGGGTTCTACATTTACTACTTATGTTAAGCTCGCAAGTTTTTGGGGTTCGCTGCACCAATGCCTATTAATGGCACTTGTTGATGTGAAAGGTTTCCATGAAATGTTTGTTTGATGGAATGATTTTATATTCATGCCTAATATTCGATTGTTTATCAGAGTTTCCTGTATGATGAAAAGGAGCCCTGGGGTTGCTTCATGTTTTCTTGTGGGATCCTGTATTCAGTAATACCCTCGTGAGAAAACGACTTCATTCCCGGTAACATATTTCTTCTCATAAACTGATTTTGAGATATATCTACTTCCCCATTAGGCATAATGGTTGCAGTCCCTTTCAACCCACGATATTGCAGGAAACGGCTTTCAACCATATATTGATTTCCGTCAGAACCTTTCATGGGTATTTCAACAGCCGATTCCGTAACGGTAATTCTTGCTTTGTTTGTGTCAGTATTACCTATTAAATGAGTTAGTATTCCATTTTTATCTGGAGCGAATGGTGTGTCGTTAGCTTTTACAATAGTAACGTTTTTGGGAATGTTTATATATTCTTTATTTCCACCTGAATTATCTAAATATTCAAAAGAAAGGTTGTTATCATCTGTTTTTCCTCCCCCTAATCCTTTGGCAATAACAAAATCACCATTGTTATTTATACTGCCGTTTCCACTGTATGGTTTCCACTCACTGTTTTTAAGATAATAAACATTATAACGATTGCTGTTTCCTGGGTCTTTTCGTGCGTATAGCGGGTAACCTTCCGGGTGCATCGTCCCCACCACACGCTGATACCCATTATCAGGGTCCGCAGGTCCCAGTTTCCATGCCCTGTCTGAAGGTTTTGATTCAGTTCTCGCCAGCGGAGGGACTTCCGA
>NZ_DASYBS010000059.1:0-21793 GCF_036500665.1 Cedecea sp. | reverse complement strand
AAATGTGTAGAGGCATTAAAAGAGCGATTCCAGGCATCATTGAGGGATTGAACGTATGGCGCTTACAAAAGCTGAAATGTCAGAATATCTGTTTGATAAGCTTGGGCTTAGCAAACGAGATGCCAAAGAGCTGGTAGAGCTGTTTTTCGAAGAGATCCGTCGCGCTCTGGAAAACGGTGAGCAGGTTAAACTCTCGGGCTTTGGTAATTTTGACTTACGCGATAAAAACCAACGTCCCGGGCGCAACCCGAAGACCGGTGAAGATATTCCCATTACGGCGCGCCGTGTGGTGACCTTCCGACCTGGTCAGAAACTAAAAAGTCGGGTTGAAAACGCGTCGCCAAAAGACGAGTAACCTGAGTTAACAAAAGGCCGCTAACGCGGCCTTTTTCTTTTCTTGTCCTCACCGGTAAACTCTCCGTAAAATCAGACGCATAAATGTATCAGGTGGAACCCTTAAGCGAATGCTGAGTTTTGTAACCAGACAACGCCGGTTTGAGCGGCGCTGGCTGATAGGGCTGTCCTTTGCGGCGGTGGCTATGCTGGCGCTAAGCCTGTGCGCAGGAGATGTCTGGTTTTCGCCGCTCTCCTGGTGGAGCGACGAGGCTAATCTATTCATCTGGCAAATAAGATTACCGCGAACGCTGGCGGTGCTGCTGGTCGGCGCCGCGCTGGCGGTCACCGGGACCATTATGCAGGCGCTGTTTGAAAACCCGCTTGCTGAACCCGGTTTACTCGGTGTTTCTAACGGCGCGGGCGTAGCGCTGGTCATCGCGTTGCTGCTGGGCCAGGGGATGCTGCCCGGCTGGGGGCTCGGGGTGAGCGCCATCCTTGGCGCATTGACGATAACACTTATTCTGTTACGTTTTTCTCGTCGTCATCTCTCCACCAGTCGTCTATTACTTGCAGGCGTCGCGCTCGGTATTATTTGTAGTGCGCTAATGACCTGGGCGGTTTATTTCAGCTCGAGTCTCGATCTGCGCCAGCTCATGTACTGGATGATGGGCGGCTTTGGCGGAGTAGACTGGCGGCAGGGCTGGTTGATGGTTACGCTGTTGCCGGTGGTGATTTGGCTGTGCCGCCAGCATGCGCCGCTGAACCTGATGGTGCTGGGTGAAAACTCGGCTCGTCAGCTTGGTCTGCCCGTCTGGCTGTGGCGGAATATTCTGGTGGTGGCTACCGGCTGGCTGGTTGGTGTAAGCGTCGCGCTTGCGGGGGCCATTGGGTTTGTTGGCCTGGTGATCCCCCATATGCTGCGGCTTAAGGGGTTGACTGACCACCGTGTTCTTCTGCCCGCCAGCGCACTTGCGGGCGCGGCGGTGTTAACCGGGGCGGATGTGGTGGCGAGGCTGGCTTTAAGCTCTGCTGAGTTGCCTATTGGCGTAGTGACCGCTACGCTCGGCGCACCGGTGTTTATCTGGTTATTATTGAAAGCCGGACGTTAATCCGGCTCACTGATGAAGAGGATGATATGCAAAGCAACGTTTTGAATACCGAAGTCACCACCATTGAGGGTGAAAGCACCACGCTTGAAAACTGGCAGGGTAAAGTGCTGCTGATTGTTAACGTTGCATCGAAGTGCGGCCTGACTCCGCAGTACGAGCAACTGGAAAACCTGCAGAAAGACTTTGAAGCGCAGGGTTTTACCGTGCTGGGCTTCCCGTGCAATCAGTTTCTGGGCCAGGAGCCGGGCAGCAGCGAGGAGATTAAAACCTTTTGCAGTACGACGTATGGCGTGACGTTCCCGCTGTTCAGCAAAATTGACGTGAATGGTGAACACCGCCATCCGTTTTATCAGAAGCTGATTGACGCTCGCCCAACCGCCCTGGCACCCGAAGGCAGCGATTTTCTGGCGCGAATGAGCAGCAAAGGGCGTGGCCCGCTTTACCCTGACGACATTCTGTGGAACTTCGAGAAGTTTCTCATCGGCCGTGATGGCAAAGTGATCCAGCGTTTTTCTCCGGACATGACGCCAGAAGATCCGGTCGTTTTGGACGCCATCAAACAGGCCTTGGTTAAGTAACTTGTCGGTTTTGCAACTGGCAGGCATCACCGTCGCTGGCCGGCTTGGGCCGATTACCGCGACGGTGGAGCGAGGTGAACTTATCCATCTCGTCGGGCCTAACGGGGCGGGGAAGAGCACTTTACTTACGCGAATGGCCGGGTTAAGCACCGGGCCAGGAAGCTTGCGGCTCAATCAGCAATCGCTTGAGGAATGGTGTCCCGCGGCGCTTTCCCGCCGCCGTGCCTGGCTTAGTCAGCAGCAGCTTCCTCCTTTTGCTATGCCCGTCTGGCATTACCTGCAGTTGCATCAACCTTCGCCGGAGGCGGAGGCCGCAATGGTACGCCTGGCACAGTCGCTGGGGTTAACCGACAAGCTGGCGCGGCCGGTCAACCAGCTTTCCGGCGGAGAATGGCAACGGGTACGGCTTGCCGCAGTGCTACTACAGGTTGATCCGACGGTGAATCCTGACGGGCAACTCTTGTTGCTCGACGAGCCTATGAATAGCCTCGATGCTGCTCAGCAGGTAGCGCTGGACCGCCTGTTACATGCGCAGTGTGAGGCCGGTATTGCCGTGGTGATGAGCAGCCATGATCTGAATCATAGCCTGCGGCATGCCCACAAAGTGTGGCTTTTGCGGGCGGGCAACATGGTGGCTCAGGGGGCGCGGGATGAGGTACTGACGCCGAAAAATTTAACCGCCGCTTACCAGATGTCATTCCGTTTATTACGAATCGAAGGGCACAGTATGCTGATAAGCCCGCTATAACTCAGCGGAAAGCTTGCAATAATTCCGGACGACAGGCTAAATTACTGGAAACACTAATGCCTGGAGTTTTCTGAAAAATGCGTTTGTGGCTTATCGCAGTGGCATGCTTAGTATTGGTGGGGTGTAGCCATAATGCACCTCATCCAAACGCCCGGCTTTCCGACTCCATCACCGTCATTGCACAGTTAAACGATCAGCTGCGTAGCTGGCATGGCACGCCGTATAGCTATGGTGGCATGAGCCGACGGGGTGTTGACTGTTCCGGCTTCGTTCTGATGACCTTCCGCGACAGGTTTGACCTGATGCTGCCGCGTATGACCAGCGAGCAGGCGGAGATCGGCACAAAAATCGACAAAGACGACTTGCTGCCGGGCGATCTGGTGTTCTTTAAAACCGGATCGGGTGAAAGCGGCCTGCACGTTGGGATTTATGATACCGATAATACGTTCATCCACGCCTCCACCAGCCGGGGCGTAATGCGTTCCTCGTTGGACAACGTCTACTGGCGTAAAAAATTCTGGCAAGCCCGCCGTATATAGCTTTTCCCCATTAATTTTGCCTGAAAATCGTGACCTTTCCCGCAAATATGCGGGCGGCGTCAACGCGGTTTTCAATATCAGGTAATATCGGGATGCATTGTGCTTTTCCCGCTAAGGATTGTTTCATGGTTACCCTCGAAGATGTTGCAGCCCACGCTGGTGTTTCACGCGCCACCGTCTCACGCGTGGTGAATGGCGACACCAAGGTTAAATCGCAAACCCGTATTAAGGTTGAAGCCGCGATTGCCGAGCTGGGCTACTCCCCCAATCCTGCGGCCAGAGCACTGGCATCCAGCCAGAGTCACTCGATAGGGCTGGTCACGACCTCCTATACCGGTGGTTTTTTCGGGGCACTGATGGATACCGTACAAAGCGAGGCAGAGTCCAACGGTAAGCAGCTACTGGTGACTCAGGGGCGCGGAGTCGAAGAAAATGAGCGCAACGCTATTCAGCGGCTGTATAACCTCCGCTGTGACGGTCTCATCCTCCACGTCCGTGCCATTGCTGATGAGACGCTTATGCAGTTGGCTGAGCGTGGCAACCGGTTTATCCTCCTCGACAGAGACATCCCTGCATTAAGCGCACGGTGCGTGGTGTTCGATCATCGTCTTGCCAGCCATCTGGCAACCCGCTATCTGCTTGATGCCGGCCATACGGCAATTGCCTGCCTCCACGGGCCGACCCAGCGTTCATCGAGCCTTCTGCGCCTGCAGGGTTTTTTGGATGCAATGAAAGAGCAGGGGGTTACACCGGCTGCGGTGATGGAAGGGGAATACGATATGCCCAGCGGCTACAGGCAAACCTCTTCGCTGCTCGACCAGCATAAAATCAGCGCGCTCTACTGTTGTAATGAAGAGATGGCTGTGGGGGCGATGCTGGCCATTACCGAACGCGGTTTGCGTATTCCTCTGGATATATCCCTTATTTGTTATGACAGTGGAGATCGGGCGGCGTTTGTTCGCCCCGCGTTAACCAGCGTTTATTTTCCAATAGGAGATATGGCCCGCTACGCGACGCGCAAATTACTTGATGAGCACTGCGAGAATGAATCTTTTTTGCCGAGTATCATTGCCAGGGACTCCGTGCGTAATTTACGTTAAAAACTGGCTATGTACGGATATCCAGGATAAGCTGGAAATCATTAAAAGATAAAGCTTAAACGTTTCAGGGATGAGTGTGAAATTCACAGCGATAGCAGCTATCCGACTATTTTCGGATTGGCGCTGTATCTCTCTGCCGTCCAACCAGAAATCTACAGGGCTGGCAAAATGATTGTTTCACTAGATAGTGTTTATTGTTCTCATCTCTATTGTCGCCCTGCCGTGCGGCCGGATGACAGCGTTATGGGCGTCGAAATAGTCGCAAATTTTGTCGGCGCCAGTGCTCCGGTACGTATTCCAACCGAGTTGCTTATCCCCCACCTCGCCCCGGAGCAGCACCTTGAGCTGTTTAGAGAAAAATTAACGCTTATAGAAGAACATCAGCATTTCTTTATCAGTCGACAGCTTGTTGTCTGGGTTCATATTAACGAAACTATTATTGATACGCTAATTAACAACCAGGATTTATATATCCGACTAAAGGCCTTGCCGTTTATTGAATTAACCATCAGCGAAAGTTTCCCTGATTTAAATAGCGGTAAAGCTAATTTAAGGCTGGCCTGGATGGTAGAGCGTTTTGCGCTGGTGCTGGCAGACTTTGGTGCCGGAAATGCCACCACGAAGTCTCTATTCGACGGCATGTTCAGACGTGTGATGATGGACCGCTTTTTTATTCAAAAACAGCTGTCGGGCCGCACCTTTTCCCCCTTTATGCTTGCCATCATTGGGCAGGTTTCACCGTTTTGTGAATCACTGCTGGTGGCGGGCATAGACTCCGCTAACGCGCGGCGCAAAGTGCAGGCGCTGGGCTTTGCCGCGATGCAGGGCAAACTGTGGCCGCTGGTTCAGACGGAGGATTTGGCGTCAATTTTCCCGCCGCATGAAGGTCTCTCTCACTAAAGCCCCTGCTGCGCCACCGTGTTTAAAATCCATCACCGGGGCTACACTGTCGGGTGGAGGAACCATGACTAACACTTTAAATTTTCTGAATACCTGGCACGACGAGCTGCCGGATTTTTACAGCGAATTAAACCCAACGCCGCTGAAAAATGCGCAGCTGCTTTATCACAGCCAGCCGCTGGCCGATGAGTTGGGTCTCGAACGGTCTCTTTTTGATGCACAGCATCAGGGTGTCTGGAGTGGCGAAACGCTACTGCCCGGCATGCAGCCGCTGGCCCAGGTCTACAGCGGGCACCAGTTCGGCGTCTGGGCCGGGCAACTGGGGGATGGGCGCGGTATTTTGCTGGGAGAGCAGCAACTGGCGGACGGAAGCAAAGTTGACTGGCACCTGAAAGGCGCGGGCTTAACGCCATACTCGCGCATGGGCGACGGCAGGGCGGTACTGCGCTCCACTATTCGAGAGTTTCTTGCCAGTGAAGCTATGCATGCCCTCGGGATCCCAACTACGCGAGCCTTAACGATTGTCACCAGCGACACGCCCGTGCAGCGCGAAACGGTTGAGCAGGGCGCTATGCTGCTCCGGGTGTCTGAGAGCCACCTGCGTTTTGGTCACTTTGAGCACTTCTATTACCGCCGCGAGCCGGAGAAAGTGCGGCAGCTTGCCGATTACGCCATTCGTCACCACTGGCCGCATTTGCAGGGGCTTGAAGAACGCTATGAGCTGTGGTTCAGCGACGTCGTGGCGCGTACGGCAGCGTTAATTGCCAGCTGGCAAACCGTGGGGTTTGCGCACGGGGTAATGAACACGGATAACATGTCGATTCTTGGCCTGACCATGGACTACGGCCCGTATGGCTTCCTCGACGATTACCAGCCAGAATTTATCTGCAACCATTCCGACTATCAGGGCCGCTATGCGTTCGACAACCAGCCAGCGGTAGGGCTTTGGAACCTTCAGCGCCTCGCGCAGACGCTCTCCCCGTTTATTACCGCCGATAAGCTGAACGCTATTCTGGAGGGTTACCAGCCGGCTATCATGCGTGCCTTTGGCCAGCAGATGCGGGCTAAACTGGGGCTCTGCACCGAACAGCAGGAAGACAACCAAATCCTGAGTGAGCTGTTTGCTTTGATGAGCAAAGAGGGGAGCGATTACACCCGTACTTTCCGTATGCTGAGTATGACGGAACAGCTCAGCGCGGCGTCGCCGCTGCGCGATGAGTTTATCGACAGAGCAAGTTTTGACGCCTGGTTTGGGCGCTATCGCGAGCGGCTTCAGGCCGAGCAGGTGAGTGATGCCGAGCGCCAGCAGAAAATGCAGGCGGTGAACCCGGCGCTGGTATTACGCAACTGGCTGGCGCAACGGGCAATCGAGGCCGCGGAGCAGGGCGATACTCGTGAACTGGCGAAACTCCACGAAGCGCTGCTCCAGCCGTTCTCCGATCGCGAAGACGATATGACGCAGCGCCCACCTGA
The DNA here is from genome assembly GCF_036500665.1 of Cedecea sp. NCBI lineage: Bacteria > Pseudomonadati > Pseudomonadota > Gammaproteobacteria > Enterobacterales > Enterobacteriaceae > Cedecea > Cedecea sp. The sequence continues at coordinate 15,010 of NZ_DASYBS010000059.1, read as the reverse complement.
CTGGGGAAAACGGCTGGAAGTCAGCTGTTCCAGCTGATTACTGGCGCAGCCCTACCTGAGGAACCGGGTGTTCCGGATGCCGGAATACCCGCAGGTCCGCCTGATACCAGCGCTGCAACGTTTGTTCTTCCAGCACTTCATCGGGCGTCCCGTCCGCGACCAGTCTGCCTTTATGCAGCAGCACGATACGATCGGCCCACAGCGCGGCCAGATTTAAATCGTGCAGTACAACGCAAACTGACAGCGTCCCCATTTGTGCCAGACGCCTCAACAGGCGCAGCACGTGCTGCTGGTGGTAGAGATCCAGCGCTGAGGTTGGCTCATCCAGAAACAGCCAGCCGTGAGGCTGGCCGTCGCACCAGAGCTGAGCCAGCGCCCGGGCTAACTGTACCCGTTGCTGTTCTCCGCCGGATAAACGGCAAAAATCTCTGCCGCTCAGAGAGTCGCAGCCGGTTAGCGCCATGACTTCCGCCACAACTTTCGCCGTTGACGCCTGTGGCCAGGGCGCCCGGCCCATGGCGACCACATCTTCTACCGTCCAGCTAAACGCCATATTGCTTTGCTGTCGCATCACCGCCCGTTTGCGGGAAAGCGCTTCGTTGGACCATTGATTCAAATCATGACCCGCCAGCGCAACATGCCCGCTGTCAGGCTGTTGAAACCCGGTTAACAACCGCAACAGCGTGGACTTACCCGCGCCGTTTGGGCCAATCAGCGCGACCACTTCGCCCGGCTTCAGGCTGACATTGACGTTATCAATCAGATAACGATGGCCCAGCTTCAGCGAAATATCGTGCGTGGACAAAATGTCATTCATCTCGCGCTCTCCTTGCTGCGGAAAATCATCGCCAGGAACCAGGGGCCGCCAATCAGGCTGGTCAGCAGGCCCACCGGCATTTCTGCGGGTGCGACAATCGTTCGCGCCAGCGTATCGGCCACCAGCAGAAGCATCGCGCCTGCCAGCACGGAGCCCGGCACCAGCCAGCGATGATCGGACCCCAGCCACATGCGCACCAGGTGCGGCACGACCAGCCCAACAAAACCAATAACACCGCTTATAGCCACCGCAGCAGCAACCAACAGCGCGCTCAGGATCAGCAGATGGCGCTGGGTTGTTTTGACATCAACGCCAAGATAGTGCGCTTCTTCATCGCCAAGCTGGAGCAGGTTAAGGCGCTTAGACAGCAGCCAGATCCCTGCGGCTGCGGGCAGGATAAGAGAGGCGGTGGCGAGCAGCGTTGACCACTGAGCCTGGCCCAGGCTGCCCATTCCCCAAAGCGAAAGCTGGCGGAGCTGGGTGTCGTTACTGATCCACGACAGCACGCCAACCGCCGCGCCGCACAGGGCGTTGATAGCGATGCCCACCAGCAGCAGGCGAGACAAACTGTTGGCGCCCTTACGGCTAAGCAGGAAAATCGCCAGCGTCACCGCCAGGCTGCCGACAAATGCAGCTAACATGGGAGCATAAAGTGCCAAAACCGCCGGCAGGGCTAGCGGCATCACGATAGACAGACCCACCGCCAGCGCGGCCCCGCTGCTGATCCCCAGTAAACCAGGGTCAGCCAGCGGGTTACGGAACAGCCCCTGCATCACGCAGCCGGACAGCGCCAGGGCGCCGCCAATCAGCGCCGCCAGCAGCACGCGAGGCAGGCGGATGTTGAGCCAGATATCGCGCAGCGTGTCGTCATGCGCCTGCCAAAGCACGGCAACCGACAGCCGCATGGCGCCGAGATTCGCGGCAATAAGCGCCATTGCCAGCAGAACCAGCCCCATCAAACACAGGGCGTGGTGAGGCAAAGGGCGGCGTATCACGGTAATTGCTCCGCTTTCTTACGCAGGGCGAGGATCGTCTGCGGGGTATCAATGCCAAAGCCGAGCAGCGCCATGTCATCCACCACCATCAGCCGTTTGTTTTTTCCCGCAGGGGTCTGTGCAAGGCCCGGTAATGCCCAGACCTTGTCCTCGCCGCCGAGGGTTTTCACCCCGTCGGTGGTGACCAGAATCAGGTCAGGCTTGCTGGCGATGACGCCTTCCTGGGACAGCGGCTGATAGCGCTTAAAGCCCTGCATGGCGTTGTCCAGGCCCGCAGCGTGAATCGCGGCATCCGCAGCGGTTTCCTGTCCTGCCGCCATAGCGGTCATGCCGCCGTGGCTCATAATGAACAACACTTTTTTACCCAGTGGCTGTGCCGGAATAGCGGCCAGCTGGTCGCGAAGCTCCTTACGCAGCCTGTCGCCTTCGGCGGTTTTACCCAGCGCGTTAGCCACGGCTGCCACTTTGGCGTCAATGCTGTCCAGGCTGTTTTCGGCCGGGACGGTAACAACCTTCACCTTGCTGGCCTCAACCTGTTTCAACGCCATTGAGGGCTGAGCCTGCGCGCTGACGAGTACCAGCGTCGGGCGCATAGCCAGAATACCTTCGGCGTTAAGCTGGCGCAGGTAGCCGACATCCGGCAGCTTTTTCACGGCATCGGGATGAAGGCTCGTGCTATCACGAGCCACCACATCCTGACCCGCACCCAGAGCCCAGGCAATCTCGGTGACGTCGCCACCGATGGTTACCACGCGCTCGGCCGCACCTGCCATTAACGGCAGGGCGAGGATGGCGAGCATCAGGCGTTTCATGCTGCCAGCCCTTTGCCGATTAACGCTTCAATCTGCGTGCGCCACTGCTCTTGCTCCGGCTGGCCTTCGGTCCGCTGGCCGTACAGCTGTGCGATTTGCGTGCCGTCGGCGGCAAACAGCTCGAGGCTGGTAACGTGGCCGTCGGCGGTGGGTTTGCGGGTTACCCAGCTCTCGGCGATGGTGTCACCCATCAGGTGCAGGGTGAATTCCGGGTTGAAGACGTTGACCCAGTTCTCCATCGGCACCACCTTGCGGATTTCACCGGTGAAGATCTGCACGCAGCCACGGTTGCCGACGAAAATCATGATTTCGTTGCCGTCTTCTTTCGCCTGATTCAGCAAATGAGAGAGGGCTTCGTTATCCACGCGGCAGGCCAGGTCGTCTTTCACCAGGCGGAAAGCCTGCTGACGCGTCAACTGGTGGCGTTTCAGCAGCTGGAAGAACTGGTGAACGTCGGTCATCGCGCGCCATTCGGCATCCACTTTGTCGGCTTCGACGGTTGGGGTCATCACCGCTTCTTCAACGGCTTTGATGTCCAGAGCTGGGTTGTCGGTATGGATAAAGCGGGTCAGCACCTGGCTCCAGGCTTCAACATCCGTGTTGTCGGTGGTGTACACCTTCAGCAGCGCATCGCCCTGATGGTCGAAGAACTGGATGCTCTGGCGTTCACCGCGAGCCGTCTCTTCACGGACGTGGAACACGCTTGCCCACTGGTTCAGAAACAGGCGCAGATCCAGCGCGCGCGGGTTCAGTACCAGCCCGGCGTGGCCGTTCAGGTGTTGGTTCTCAAAGCGGCCCACCTGCTCGTGAACGGCATATTCGTTACGGCAGATGCATTTCGTTTCACCCACGGCTTCCAGCGCGGCGAAAATCTCTTTCACATCGCCGTTCAGGCGCCATGCGTCGTGCCCGACGCGGGCATGGGTCAGTTCCGCTTCGCTGATGTGCATCAGTTTGGCAATGTCCCGGGCGTATTTCTTCGGGTTGTCTTGTTTAAGCTGGATCCAGCTGTCGTAACGCTGACTCATGAATAACTCCTTTACCATTGATAGCTCACGAAAATTTTACCGTTACGGCCATCCTGCGGGAGACCCTGCGGTGACCAGTACTCTTTATCGAAGGCGTTGCCAAACACCAGCGTAGTGGTTAAACCGCGCAGCTGCTGCTGGCCTTTATAGCTGACATAAAAATCGCTGACCGCGTAGCCCGGCTGTTCTGCATAGGAGCTGCTGATGTGGGTAGAGCGTTCGGCGAAGGTGCCGACCCAGCCCACTGAGAAGCCGCTGTGTGCAACGGGAATGTCCAGGGTAGTGGTCACGGTGTCCGGATTCAGGCTGGAAATGTACTCGCCGGTCTCTTCATCTTTGCCGCGGGTGCGGTTATAGGCAGTATCCAGGCTGAACAGATCGGCGGTGTACTTCGCGGTGACGTCCCAGCCCCAGATTTTGGCTTTCGGTACGTTGTAGGACATGGTGGTCGCTTTGGCGAAGTCCACGGTGGTGGAGATGTAATCTTTCGCTTTGGTGTCGAAGTAGCTGGCTTTGAACTCAAGGCCATCGTTGGCCATCGCCAGGTTGTCGAAGCGCAGACCGAAGCCGTACTCCTGAGTTTCGTTGGTCTCAGGGCGCAGGTTAGGATTGGGTACCCAGTAGTTGGTGTAGCGAGTGCCGATGGAGAAGTGTTTGGAGTCGTTGTACATCTCGCCCATAGTCGGCGCGCGGAACGCCTGCGCATAGGAACCAAACAGCATCAGCCAGTCAGTTGGGGTGACGGAAACCGCACCGCGCGATGACCATTTATCGGCATCCACGTCTTTATAGCCCTGGCTGCTGCCGCTGTAGTTGTCGTAGCGCGTACCGGCCAGAATAGAAATTGGCAGATCGCGCAGGGTGATCTCATCCTGCAACCAGCCGGAACCGAAGTTGATTTTCGCCTGTGGGAAACCGGTTGTCAGGCCGCCTGGAGCCTGTTCCTGACGGTAATATTCACCGCCGTAGGTCAGCAGGTTAGCCGCGAAGCTGTCGTTAAACAGGTGGCTGCGGTTCTCTAGCTTGCCGCCCTTTGTAGTCTGCTTGCGAAACTCACCGCCCTGGTTCGGGGTTTCTGCGTTAATGCGTGCTTCGGACCAGTAGGCCGTCGCGGTGGCGTTCAGCCAGTCGTTATCCTGCGGGCCGAGATGGTACTTCAGCTGTGCATCACGCTGGATGGTTGAGCGGTTGGTCATCGGGTTGCTTGAGGCGGTGGCATCCGGCGTCTGCGGATTCTTCGGTTCGCGCGCACTGTTGTTGTAGTAACGCAGGGAGCCGGACAGCGACTGGGCGGAATCGATATACCAGGTGCCTTTGGTCAGCAGGTTGCCAATGTTCTCGTCGTTGGGGGCCGTTTCGCCGTCGCTCTGGCGCAGGTTACCGCGGTCGCGGCTGGACCAGGCGACAACGCCGTCCAGGTTGTCGGTGCGGCCAAAGGCGCTGGCGCCCATGCCGATGCTGTGGTCGCCGGTGCCGCCGGTGCCGAATACGCGGTAGCCACTGTTCTGGCCTTCGAACAGTAAATCTGCGGCATCGGCTGTTTCATAGGAGATCACGCCGCCCAGCGCGCCGCTACCGTAAAGCAGAGCCGCGGGGCCACGTACCACTTCAATACGTTTGATCAGCGCCGGGTCAAGGAAGGTGCTGTTCAGGTGACCGGTATCGGTACCCTGGCGAATGCCGTCTACCAGGGTCAGAACGCCGCGACGGTCGTAGCCGCGCATATTGATATCCTGGCCGTTGGTGCGCCCGGTGCCATCGATGGTAATACCCGGCACTTTACGCAGCATATCGGCGGCAGAGGTGGACGTCTGGCTCTCCGGCGAATTCGCGTCGATAACGCTGACCATCATTGGGGCTTCGAAGGTACTGCGCTGGTTACCGGTGGCAACCACGGTCATCTGCTCATCTTTAGCAAAGGCGGGCAGGGCGGTAAAAACGGCTAACGTGAGTACAGACAGACGAAAACCCGCTGTGTTGGTGCAAGGCATAGCGCAACTCTCCATAAGAATAACGAACGCGCTGGCTGCCTGGGGATAACCTGGGTGGCTGGCTAATTTGTTTTGGTTAGAGGTAAAAATTTATTTGGTCAGGATAAGCTTCCCGGCCTGAGTCTGGCGAAGCAGGTACTGTTGTCCTTCATGGACGATAACCACGCGGCCATCGGCACCAAGCAACGCTTTGCTGTCAACCTGGCGTGGCTCTGTGGTTGTCTGTGGGCGGGCTGGGGTGAATGGTTTTTCCATACGCTTCACTCTGTATACAAATAGAAATCAATGTAACAATGAGAATCATTATCAGAAAAAGGCGATTCAGCGGCAAGCATTATTTGTAAGAAATATGTGAATTGCGGAATTTTGCGACAAAAACGCTGTCGACGAGGATAACGCTATGAAATACGGCGGGTTATTAAAAAGCCCGCCGGAGAATATGGGCTAGAAGCGTCGGTCGGTGGCTTCCGCCAGCATCGCGATCAGCGCTTCGGTGTCTTCCCAGTTAAGGCAAGGGTCGGTGATCGACTGACCGTAGTTTAGCGGCTGACCGGTGACAATTTGCTGCGTCCCTTCTTTCAGGAAGCTTTCCGCCATGATGCCGGCAATCGCGCGTGAGCCGTTGCGAATTTGCGTGCAAACATTCTCGCAGACGTCTAACTGGCGGCGGTGCTGCTTCTGGCAGTTGCCGTGACTGAAATCAATCACCAGGTGCTCAGGCAAATCGAAGGCGCTCAGCGTATCACAGGCCGCGGCGATATCGTCAGCGTGATAATTCGGCTGTTTGCCGCCGCGCATAATGATGTGGCCATACGGGTTACCGCTGGTCTGGTAGATTGTCATCTGCCCTTTTTTATCAGGGGAGAGGAACATATGGCTGGCGCGTGCGGCACGGATAGCGTCAACCGCAATGCGGGTATTACCATCGGTACCGTTCTTAAAGCCTACCGGGCAGGAGAGTGCGGACGCCATCTCGCGATGGATCTGGCTCTCCGTGGTGCGTGCGCCAATAGCGCCCCAGCTAATCAGGTCAGCAATATATTGCCCGGTCACCATATCCAGAAATTCTGTCGCGGTAGGGACGCCAAGCTCATTGACCTGCAGCAACAAGCGGCGTGCCTGTTCAAGCCCGTAATTAATGCGGTAGCTGCCGTTCAGATCGGGATCGGAAATTAACCCCTTCCAGCCGACAACGGTGCGGGGCTTTTCAAAGTAGGTGCGCATCACGATCTCAAGACGATCCTGATGCTTATCACGCAGCACTTTGAGCTGACGAGCATAATCCATTGCCGCATCAAGGTCATGGATTGAACAAGGGCCGACAATAACCAGCAGGCGCTTGTCTTCACCGGTGAGGATTTTCTCTATGCGACGGCGTGCATCGGTTACGTGTTGTGCAACCTCGGTGGAAACCGGGAAACGCTCGGTGAGTTCAGCTGGCGTAACCAGACTGTCGATGCGCGCGGTTCGCAATTCATCTGTTTTGTTCATTGGGTGTCTCAGAAATTTTTGTCTTCTCTGCGGCAGATTTACCGGGAAGTGATGGGGATCACAATAAACCAACGCTGGCCGATTTCAACATTCGACCCGCTTTGACGTACGGATTACCCCAACGCAGTCTGTACACCCTAGCATACACGCTTGGTCTTTTGTACTAGTTTCTTAGTACATGCGGCGGTTCAGTCCCATAATGTCGAGAATTTTGGTCGCCATTTCTTCTACCGAGTAGTTGGTGCTGTTGAGGTAGCGAATCTGGTTTTTACGGAACAGCGCCTCGACTTCTGCGACTTCAAGCCGGCACTGGCGCAGAGAGGCATAGCGGCTGTTTTCACGGCGCTCTTCGCGGATAGCGGCCAGTCGCTCAGGATTGATGGTCAGGCCAAAAAGCTTGTGCTGCAGCGGTTTAAGCACGGCCGGAAGCTGAATATTATCCATATCATCGGCAATAAAAGGGTAGTTGGCGGCACGGATGCCGAACTGCATGGCGAGATAGAGGCTGGTCGGGGTTTTGCCACAGCGGGAGACGCCCAGCAAAATCACCTGCGCCTGATCGAGATTGCGCATCGAAATGCCGTCATCATGCGCGAGCGTGTAGTCAATGGCGGCAATACGCGCATCATATTTCGTCAGGTTTCCAGGGTTAAGTCCGTGGGTTCTGTGCGCTACGGGCGTTGGATCAAGTTTTAATTCCTGCTGCAGCGGCGCGACCAATGTTTGCACGATATCCTGACAAAAACCTTCGCTCTGCATGATGATTTCACGGATTTTAGGCATCACGATGGAATAAAACACCAGCGGGCGGACGCCGGTTTGCTGGTAAATCGCGTCAATTTGCTCTTTAACCGCCTTCGCCCGGCTTTCGTTTTCAACAAACGGCAGCGTGATACTGTTGATAGATACCGGGAATTGTGACATGACCGCATGGCCAAGTACCTCGGCGGTAATTGCCGTGCCATCGGAAATACAAAATACCTGACGATCGACTAAGTTATCCATTTTTATTCCTGAACGGGGAACCGGTTTTCCAAAGCATAAAGTAAAACAAGGCATTCCGAGTAGCGCTAATCTTAATTTAAAAAGTGAAATAGCGTTTTTAAATTTAATAAACCAACGCAAATATATTCAAATCAACATCATAACCATTGGTATTGTAAGGATTATATGATAATCAATGGTTTATGAAGTGAGCGGATCTATCCGAAAATGTCATATTTTATTTTGCTTGAACGATTCACTGGTTTCATTCTCCCCTCAGAATATGCAAAGCTAAATACGAAGTCTGGTGTTTCTTGTACCCATTCATTTAAAAAAGGATTGTTTCGATGTCCAATAATGGCTCGTCACCGCTGGTGCTTTGGTATAACCAACTCGGCATGAATGATGTAGACAGGGTCGGAGGCAAAAATGCCTCCCTGGGTGAAATGATTACCAATCTTTCGGGTATGGGTGTTTCCGTCCCGAATGGTTTTGCCACTACCGCCGAGGCGTTTAACCTGTTTCTCGACCAGAGCGGCGTGAACCAGCGAATTTATGAGCTGCTGGATAAAACCGACATTGACGACGTTAGCGAACTGGCGAAAGCCGGGGCGCAGATTCGCCAGTGGATTATTGACACGCCTTTCCAGCCTGAGCTGGAAGACGCTATCCGCGAAGCCTATCAAACGCTCTCTGCCGATGATGCCGAAGCCTCCTTTGCGGTGCGCTCTTCCGCTACCGCCGAAGACATGCCGGACGCTTCCTTTGCCGGGCAACAAGAAACCTTCCTCAACGTGCAGGGCTTTGATGCCGTGCTGGTGGCGGTGAAACACGTTTTCGCCTCGCTGTTTAACGACCGTGCCATCTCCTACCGCGTGCATCAGGGCTATGACCACCGTGGCGTGGCGCTCTCTGCTGGCGTACAGCGCATGGTGCGCTCCGACCTGGCTTCTTCCGGGGTCATGTTCTCCATCGATACCGAATCCGGTTTCGATCAGGTGGTGTTTATCACCGCCGCGTGGGGCCTGGGGGAAATGGTGGTGCAGGGCGCAGTGAACCCGGATGAATTCTACGTGCACAAGCCAACGCTTGCAGCGGGTAATCCGGCTATCGTGCGCCGCACCATGGGCTCGAAAAAAATCCGCATGGTTTACGCGCCGACTCAGGAACACGGCAAGCAGGTACGTATTGAAGACGTGCCGGAAGCCGACCGCGATCGTTTCTGTATTACCCAGGAAGAGATTCAGGAACTGGCTAAGCAGGCGGTACAGATCGAAAAACATTATGGCCGCCCGATGGATATCGAGTGGGCTAAAGACGGCCACACCGGCAAGTTGTTTATCGTTCAGGCTCGTCCGGAAACCGTGCGTTCTCAGGGCCAGGTCATGGAGCGCTACCAGCTGCACGCCCAGGGGCAAATCGTGGCGGAAGGCCGCGCGATTGGCCACCGCATCGGCGCAGGTCCGGTAAAAGTTATCCACGACATCAGCGAAATGAACCGCATCCAGCCGGGCGACGTGCTGGTTACCGACATGACCGACCCGGACTGGGAACCGATCATGAAAAAAGCGGCGGCGATCGTCACCAACCGCGGCGGACGTACCTGTCACGCGGCGATCATCGCCCGTGAGCTTGGCATTCCGGCCGTTGTGGGCTGTGGCGACGCAACTGAGCGCATGAAAGACGGCCAGAACGTTACCGTATCCTGCGCTGAAGGCGACACCGGCTACGTTTACGCTGAAATTCTCGACTTCACCGTGAAAAGTTCCACGGTTGACGCGATGCCGGATTTGCCGCTGAAAATCATGATGAACGTGGGTAACCCGGACCGTGCTTTCGACTTCGCCTGTCTGCCGAACGAAGGCGTTGGCCTGGCGCGTCTGGAATTTATCATCAACCGCATGATTGGCGTGCATCCGCGTGCGCTGCTGGAGTTCGACCAGCAGGAGCCCGCTCTGCAGGCTGAGATCCGCACGATGATGAAAGGCTATGACGATCCGGTTGAGTTCTACGTTGGCCGCCTGACCGAAGGGATCGCGACGCTGGGCGCGGCGTTCTGGCCGAAGCGTGTCATTGTGCGTCTTTCCGACTTTAAATCTAACGAATACGCCAATCTGGTGGGCGGCGAGCGTTATGAGCCGGAAGAAGAGAACCCCATGTTGGGCTTCCGTGGTGCAGGCCGCTACGTGGCGAACAGCTTCCGCGACTGCTTCGCGCTGGAATGTGCGGCCATGAAGCGCGTGCGAAACGAAATGGGTCTGACTAACGTCGAAGTGATGGTACCGTTTGTGCGTACCGTCGCCCAGGCGAAAGCGGTTGTCGAAGAGCTCGAACGCCAGGGCCTGAAGCGCGGTGAAAATGGGCTGAAAATTATCATGATGTGTGAGATCCCGTCCAACGCCTTGCTGGCGGACGAATTCCTGCAATACTTCGACGGCTTCTCCATCGGCTCTAACGATATGACGCAGCTTGCGCTGGGCCTGGACCGCGACTCTGGCGTGGTTTCCGAGCTGTTTGACGAGCGTAACGATGCGGTGAAAGCGCTGCTGTCGATGGCCATAAAAGCGGCGAAGAAACAGGGTAAATACGTGGGGATCTGCGGTCAGGGGCCTTCCGATCACGAAGACTTCGCGGCCTGGCTGATGGAAGAGGGGATTGACAGTCTGTCCCTGAACCCGGACACCGTGGTGCAAACCTGGCTAAGCCTCGCCGAACTGAACAAGTAACGCCCCTCTCTCATTAAAAAGAAAGGGAACCGCTCCGGTGTCTTCCTGTCGTGCATTGGGAAGCTCACCGGGGCGGCTATCATCCCCGCTTAATCAAATCCTTCACGCCGGTAATAATGGCCTCGCACCACGCCGCATAATCATGCCCGCTCGACCAGGGGGTAAAGCTTACCTCGTAGCCCTTTTCACGCAGGACGGCTTCAAGCTGTTGTGTATTACGGTAAATACCGCCGTCCGCGCCTTTGCTTTCAAAACGCCCCGCCTGCAGCCAGAAACGCACCGGTAAACGTGGTGACAGTTGATACTGCCGGGTTAGCCAGCCCGGCATTTCGCCCTCAGGCGCCCACCAGTAAGAGCCGGACAAGCTCAGCACGTTGCCAAACGTCTCGGGATGACGCAGGGCAACCCAGGCAGAGGCAAGCCCGCCGTAGCTTGAACCCGCCACAATGGTTTTCCGCGCCGTAGTGGTGATGCCCTGACGATTCAGCCACGGCGTCAGCTCCTGGGCCATAAAATCGGCAAAGTCCGGATTGGGCGGCAGCTCTTTCTCACGGCGTTCGCCGTCCAGGCTGTCGATAAACACGGCGTTCACCGGCGGCAGGGCATGGCGGGCAATCAGGCCGTCCAGCACGTTGGCGAGATGATAACGATCCTGATACATGCGGCCGTCAAACAGCATCAGCGTCCAGCGTGCGGGCTGGCTGCCTCGCGGCCGGTACACCGTCACTTCACGGCGGTTATTGAGCTTTTTGCTCTCAACCTGGTAACGAACCAGCGAGCCATGGCGGATGGGTTCCGAGGTAGCCTGCGGCGTAAAATAGCGGCGGGCGGTGAGGTCTAAAAGCGAGAAACGACTCCAGCGATCCCCATGGCCCGACGGGCTGAACTGCGGATTAAGCGGGTCGGCCTGAGCCGTGACCAGAATTGCGCGGCGCTGCTCGAGAGCGGTGCCTTCGGTAAGAGGGACATCAGGCGCAAGCTTGTACTGCATCAGCGTATCAGCCGGTACCACATAGCTGCGATACCAGACATCGGACTGCCCCAGGCGGAACATCGGGTCGTGATCGCCTGCCGGTGAGCCGAGCACAAAAACGTTGCCCTGCGCGCCACGCCACAGGAAGGTAACGCGCTTGTTGTTGGCGTCTATCGTTTCGACCAGCGGCGTACCTTGCTCGCGTCTTTCCTGCCAGAAGGCCTCGGTGCTGGCGCCGCGACTTAGTGCTTGCTCAAGCGCCAGCAGTGCCGGACTTTCCGGGGATTGCATTTCATTGCGTTTGAGTGGAACCGTCTCACGAATCTGCCAGCGAAACTGCCAGCGTTTACCGGGTTCACCGCGCAGCACCAGCGTTGACGCCTGGCCGACGGGCAGGGCAAAAAGCGGGTTGTGTTTGCCGTCCACCGGGCCATTTTCCACCAGCGCGCGCCAGAGCCTGCCCTTGCTGTCAATCAGGCTGGCGTCGGTCACGCCGCTCAGCCGGACGTTAGCGTAATTCTCCCGCAGGGCCGGAAGCCCAAAGCAGATTTCACCGCTGGCGTCGAACTTTCCCTCCTGCTCTCCCTGGCTGCCGGTAAAGGTGCAGGTCGCGGCCACCGCCGACGCTGAACAAAGCCCTAACATTAATGCGCTCCAGGCGGCTCTCATCGTGCCCATCGTATCCTGATAAAAAAGTGCATACACGCTAATGCAAATGAGATTGATTTGCAATAACATTGCGGGTCGTTGCGTTTTACGACAAAACGTAACAGGAGAAAAAGGCGAACTTAATTCACCTAATCACAGGGGATGTTTTGGTCATGCGCTTTAAAAATAATAAGGTAACCCATAGCCTGTGGCTGATGGGGGTCAGTACCATGGGGATGGTAGGCGGCGTTCAGGCGCAGGAACGGCAGGGCAGCGAGGAGACTCTCGTTGTGACCGGCTCGGTGAGTGAAGATCCTGCCGCCCCGCTGAAGGGAATGGTGGCAACCAAAACGCTGTCCGCGACGAAAACCGCAGCAGAGCTGGTGAAAACGCCGGTGAAATTCGCTCAAAAGGGCTTGAAGCAGAGATTCACTCAACGCTGTTTGACGCCCTTAACCTGATAGGCGCTTACACCTGGACGGATGCGGAAACCGTGAGTACTACCGTCGCAGGAACCGAGGGAAAAACGCCTGCGCGCATTCCTGCTCACATGGCTTCTGCGTGGGGCAGCTATACCATTCCTGAGGGTACCCTAAAAAACCTCACCGCTGGCGTCGGGGTTCGTTATATCGGCACCAGCTATGGCGATGCGAAAAATACGTTTAAAGTACCCGCCGTGGATCTGTATGACGTGATGCTGCGCTATGAGCTGGGTGAGGTGAGTCCTGATTTGAAAAGGGCCGCCGTGCAGGTCAACGTCAACAACCTGGCGGACACAAAATATGTGGCTTCCTGCGCGTCTGATTCGGCGTGCTTCTACGGCATGGGCCGCACCCTGACCGCAACCGTCAGCTATCGCTGGTAAGGAGAAAATTTGCGCTATCTGCTAATGGCGCTTATCGCACTTGCTGCCCCTTCTGGAGCGGCACTCACGCAAGATAAGCCCTACACGCTGGCTAATACCCTGGTACATAGCCTGAATTCGCCGGAAAACGGCGAGTATAAAATCATGGTTTCCTGGCCCGAAGGTCAGGCCCCGGCAGAAGGCTGGCCGGTTATTTATCTGCTGGACGGCGAATCCGTCTTCCCCGGGGCGGTGTCGCTGATGCAGCGCCTGACCTGCGAGCGCTGTCCACTCACGCCCGGCGTCGTGGTCGCTATTGACTACCCGGGCGACAGCCGCCGGGAGCGAGACTACCGGCCAACGGTAGATAAAGTCGCGCTGGAACCTAACCCGGCAGGCGGCACTTACCCGCCCGGTGCACCAGGCGAAGCGCAGAAGTTCTGGCGGTTTATTGACGCCGAACTCAAGCCCTGGGTTGCACAGCGATGGCAAATCAACCCGCAGCGGCAGGCGTTGTTTGGCCACTCGTATGGCGGCCTTTTTACCACCTGGCTGTTTATGACCTCCCCTGGCGCTTTCCAGCATTTTTACGCCTCAAGCCCTTCGGTATGGTGGAACGACCGCTACCTGCTGCGAATGGCGCAAACCTGGCAATCGGATGAGGGGCATACTCAGCTTTCGATTTCGGTCGGGGGATATGAACAGTCGCTGCAGCCGCAGGAAGCCAGGCTGCCGGAGGCAAAGCGCACCGCGTTGCTAAAACATCGTGGACAGCGGGCAATGGTTGATGCTAACCGTGAAATGGCCAACGTGCTGATAGCGAAAGCACCGCACCGCGTTGATTTTACGCTGGTTGAAGGGCAGAGCCACCTGACCGTTGCGCCGCTGGTTCTGCATGGTGTGCTTATCAATCACTTTGCGAAATCAGAATAAAAAAAAGCCCATCATCAAGATGGGCAAAGACTACACACAGCAATTCGTTGTTTCACTCAGGGGATTTCGATGCTTACAAATCAACGTGTTGATTCATAACCGTGAGTTAAATAGTAGGCATCTGGCTAAGTGGCGTCTCTCAGATTCGTCTCAATCGTTAACGAAAGGTAAAAAACTTGAGACAGCATAGCCCGAAGCGGGGGCTTCAATAGCTGGAATAGCGAAGGAAAAAGCTGTTATTGATTAGCGATATTAACTATTTGCGTTAAGTCACTGTGTCAGGTGTTAGTTCTCGCCTGGCCATATTATGCTGGACGGATTAAGCTCCGTTCACCTCAAGTACATATTTATATGCAGCCACCGAACCGGTGAACGTCTCAGGGGAGCCACCGTCGCGCCCCTAAGAACCCGGACTCCCGGCCAAATAAATCGACCGCTGAAGCGGCAGACCTCCGTTTTATCTCCCAGTCCTGGGTCGGCTGAGATGCGTTCCCGACGCTCTCAGCCTCCGGCCGTTCCCGACGGCCGGCCCCTGGCCAGTCGGAGAGAAAACGGAGGCGATTTAAGCCGGAACCGTGCCTCGCTTCAAGCTCATAGCCACGCTGAACATAAAAATTGCTGCAAGCCCCACAGCCACGCCCTTGTTCCCGGCTCTCATCGCCCCCGGTTATGACCCAACTCAGGCGGGGTTGAGCTGCCGGGAGCAGCGAAAGAGAGCGATCGTCGGGAACGAATCGCGAACGACCCCGAATGTTTGGGTGATAGCCG
>NZ_DASYBS010000058.1:0-1766 GCF_036500665.1 Cedecea sp. | reverse complement strand
ATCTGCCGTTGCTGTCGCAGGAGGGACCAGTGAACATTCTGACCGGCTCACACACGGATTCCGCAACAAACACGCCGGCCTTCAAGGAAACGGCGGTAAAGATCCAGATTATTCCGAGGAAGGGGAGCAATCCGCTTAAGGTTCTTAACTTCCGCTACTCGGGCAGGCCTATGCCTCAAAGTGGTGTGGAAGTGGAACGCAAGTGGAAGCGGAAGGATTACAGGATGCCCGGCACCCGGCAACTCGTCCAGATTCAAACGCACAAGTAAGGAGAAGAGGTTACGACATTATGGCGGTGGCAGTTGATTTCAGAAAATTTCATCCAGCCGACTCGCGGGAAGACCTGATAAGCCGCGTGCAACAGGCTCCTGTGGAGCATGCTGAAGCGGTGCTCGCGGCTTATGATGTGCTGCAGAAACTGCATGACAAGGATATTCTCAAACTGTTGAAAGGGCTTCTGTTCGCCAGCGATACGGTGATCAACCATGTTATTGGACTTATCAGCTCGCCAGAGGCCATTACCGGAATCCGCACTCTACTCATTCTCGGAAATCTTCTCAAGGGGATCGATGCAGATAAGCTTCATGCTGCGTTGTATTATCCGGAAAAGAAAGAGCCGTCACTCCTGAGCCTCGGTAAACAGGCAAGATCGAAGGAGGTACGCCGTGCCATGGCCACGGCCGTTGCGCTGCTAAACATCATGGGCGAGTCACTGGAAAAGCAGCGCCCCGACAGCAACGAGTAAGCGAAGGCCGCAGATTATATCTGGCGTTTGTATTGGCCAGGCGTCACACCACAGTTGCGGCGGAAGATCGTCGTGAACTGACTCTGATCCCGGAAACCGCACCCCTGTGCAATTCCAAGGAGCGATAAGCCAGAACGGGCGAGCAGCCTGCGGGCGCGCTCTATTCTCTGCTGCAGGACATACTTATGCGGCGTCATGCCGATGGAGTCACGGAATAGGGAGATCAGGTAATTGGGGCTGATATCAACGACTCGCGCCAGTTCCTCCAGGGAAAGCTCTTCACTGAGATGCTCATCGATGTAGGCTCGAATATTCTTCTCACGGGAAGGGCCCAGACCACCACGGTAAAGAGGCAAGCTGTGTCCGCGGCTGCTATAAGCACGCACAAGATGCGTAGCCGTCAGCGTTGCCACCGATTGCGTAAATAATTCAGTTGGGGTGCGGAGCTTAGCTTCGCGATACAGCGACCTTGCAATCTCGACCAAAAATTGATCGCGCACCAGCAGTGACGGAATCAGCGCCTGCTGCATATTGTCAGGCGCATCGGGCAACATGGAGCGAAAGAATCCCTCATCGATATAAAGGTGAACGAGGGAGGCCTTACGGTTGAAGTGGATAATGTGCTGTACCCCCGGCGGCACAATCCAAATCACGTCTCCATTCAACTCCCGCCGCGCCACGCGTCCCGTGGTTCCAACCCATTCACCTCGAACCTGAGCGGGACTCATTGCGATGGTGATTTGTGTGCAGTCGTGAGTATGTTTCTGCCATAGGGAACGATGCTGGTCAGCTACATAAATGCTGTGACCGCAGTATTCCTGCCACTTATGATCTGGAGGCGGATCAGGTTGCAGACCAACCATGAAATGCTTCCGGTCTTTTTCCTGTGTGGTCTGTTGCTCTCCTGAGCCGTATTGGTCGTGTGCCATGTGGTAATGCCTTGTGTAGGTTGATTGCGCACTTCTAGGTGACGCTCTGCTTTTTGCACCCTCTGATGAACACCATGCTTGAGGATCCAGCG
>NZ_DASYBS010000057.1:0-81692 GCF_036500665.1 Cedecea sp. | reverse complement strand
GTATCACGGAAGAAATTCTGACATACTTGGCGAGCAGGCATAGAGGTGATCCCATTGAATTGGTTGCACAAATCAGTAGATCACAAAACTCTATGCCTGTCTTTTTTTACCCGCTCATTACTGGGGATTCCTCAGCGCATCAGCGGGCTTTCAGCACTTCAGACAACTGTAAGAGTGATTATTCCCACTCAATCGTAGCAGGCGGTTTACCGGAGATATCGTAAACCACGCGGGAGATGCCGTTCACTTCGTTGATGATGCGGTTGGACACGCGGCCGAGGAAATCATACGGCAGGTGCGCCCAGTGCGCGGTCATGAAGTCGATGGTTTCTACCGCACGCAGGGAAACAACCCAGTCGTACTTGCGGCCATCGCCCATTACGCCCACGGAACGGACCGGCAGGAACACGGTGAACGCCTGGCTCACTTTGTTGTACAGGTCGGCTTTGTGCAGCTCTTCGATGAAGATTGCATCGGCGCGGCGCAGCAGGTCGCAGTACTCTTTCTTCACTTCGCCCAGCACGCGAACGCCGAGGCCTGGGCCCGGGAACGGGTGGCGGTAAAGCATGTCGTACGGCAGGCCCAGCTCGAGGCCGATTTTACGCACTTCATCTTTGAACAGCTCGCGCAGCGGCTCAACCAGGCCCATCTTCATCTCTTTCGGCAGGCCGCCCACGTTGTGGTGAGATTTGATGACGTGCGCTTTGCCGGTCGCGGAAGCCGCAGACTCGATAACGTCAGGGTAGATGGTGCCCTGCGCCAGCCATTTAACGTCTTCCAGCTTCAGCGCTTCTTCGTCGAACACTTCTACGAACACGCGGCCGATGATCTTACGTTTGGCTTCCGGGTCGTTCTCGCCCGCCAGCGCGGTCAGGAAGCGGTTTTCGCCTTCAACGTGAACGATGTTCAGCCCGAAGTGGTCGCCGAACATGTCCATTACCTGAGCGGCTTCGTTCAGGCGCAGCAGGCCGTTGTCCACGAACACGCAGGTCAGGTTTTTGCCGATGGCGCGGTGCAGCAGCATCGCGGTTACGGAGGAGTCAACGCCGCCGGACAGGCCGAGGATAACTTTGTCGTTACCGACCTGCTCGCGGATGCGGACGATCGCATCTTCGATGATTTTTGCCGGGGTCCACAGCGCTTCGCAGCCGCAGATTTCCAGCACAAAACGCTCCAGCAGACGCTGGCCCTGACGGGTGTGGGTCACTTCCGGGTGGAACTGCACGCCGTAGAAGCGTTTTTCTTCGTTGGCCATAATGGCAAACGGACAGGTTTCGGTGCTGGCAACGGTCACAAAGTCGGACGGGATAGCAGTCACTTTGTCGCCATGGCTCATCCAGACGTCCAGCAGCGGTTTACCGGCTGCGCTCAGGGAGTCTTCGATGCCGCGAACCAGCGCGCTGTCGGTTTTCACTTCAACCTGCGCGTAGCCAAACTCACGTTCGGTAGAGCTTTCAACGTGGCCGCCCAGCTGCATGGCCATGGTCTGCATGCCGTAGCAAACGCCGAACACCGGCACGCCAGCGGTAAACACATACTCAGGCGCACGCGGGCTGTTTTCTTCGGTGGTGCTTTCCGGGCCGCCGGAGAGAATGATACCGCTTGGGTTGAACTCACGAATTTGAGCTTCGGTAACATCCCATGCCCACAGTTCGCAGTAGACGCCCAGCTCACGGACGCGGCGCGCCACCAGCTGAGTGTACTGAGAACCGAAGTCGAGGATCAGGATGCGATGTTTATGAATGTTTTCCGTCATTGACGTTAATTCCGAGGCAAGTGAAACGAGAATATAAATAGCCCGGCGCGTGGCCGGGCTAGTGAAATCAGGAGCCCATGCGGTAGTTCGGAGACTCTTTAGTGATGGTCACGTCGTGAACGTGACTTTCCTGAATACCGGCCCCGCTGATGCGTACGAATTCCGCTTTGGTACGCAGCGCGTCGATAGTACCACAGCCGGTCAGGCCCATGCAGGAACGCAGGCCGCCCATCTGCTGGTGAACGATCTCTTTCAGGCGGCCTTTGTACGCTACGCGACCTTCGATACCTTCCGGTACCAGTTTGTCTGCGGCGTTGTCGGTCTGGAAGTAACGGTCAGAAGAGCCTTTGGACATCGCGCCCAGAGAACCCATGCCGCGGTAGGATTTGAACGCACGGCCCTGGTACAGTTCGATTTCGCCCGGAGACTCTTCGGTACCTGCCAGCATGCCGCCAACCATCACCGCAGCTGCGCCAGCGGCGATAGCTTTCGCGATGTCGCCGGAGAAGCGGATCCCGCCGTCGGCGATGACCGGAATACCGGTGCCTTCCAGCGCTTCAACCGCGTCAGCTACAGCGGTTATCTGCGGTACGCCAACGCCGGTAACGATACGCGTGGTACAGATGGAGCCAGGACCGATGCCGACCTTAACCGCGCTGCAGCCAGCGTCCGCCAGAGCGCGAGCGCCAGCGGCGGTTGCTACGTTACCGCCGATGATTTGCAGGTCAGGGTATTTAGCACGGGTTTCACGAATACGTTGCAGAACGCCTTCGGAGTGGCCGTGAGAGGAGTCAATCAGCAGAATATCAACGCCAGCGGCGACCAGCGCGTCAACACGCTCTTCGTTGCCTGCGCCTGCGCCAACCGCAGCCCCAACACGCAGACGGCCCTGCTCGTCTTTACAGGCGTTAGGTTTACGCTCTGCTTTCTGGAAGTCTTTGACGGTGATCATGCCGCGCAGGTGGAAACCCGCGTCCACAACCAGCGCCTTTTCAACGCGTTTTTCGTGCATTTTAGACAGCACGACGTCGCGCGCTTCGCCTTCTTTCACGGTAACCAGACGCTCTTTCGGGGTCATGTACACGCTAACAGGCTGGCTCAGGTCGGTCACGAAGCGCACGTCACGGCCGGTGATGATGCCAACCAGTTCGTTGTCTTCGGTCACTACCGGGTAACCGGCAAAGCCGTTACGCTCGGTTAATTCTTTCACTTCACGCAGGGTGGTCGTAGGCAGCACGGTTTGCGGGTCAGTGACGACGCCACTTTCATGTTTCTTAACGCGCTTTACTTCTTCTGCCTGGCGTTCAATCGACATATTTTTGTGGATAAAACCCAGACCGCCTTCCTGCGCCAGGGCGATAGCCAGACGCGCTTCCGTCACGGTATCCATCGCTGCGGACAGCATAGGGATATTCAGACGAATAGTTTTGGTCAGTTGGGTGCCGAGATCGGCCGTGTTCGGCAGAACGGTAGAGTGAGCGGGAACGAGGAGAACGTCGTCAAACGTCAGTGCTTCTTTAGCGATACGTAGCATGGCAATATCTCAACCTGGGGGTGAATGAGAACAGATAAAATATTGCCGCGGCATTATACAGAGCGTAAGCGATTGCATCCACACTTTTTTCGCAAAACTCCTTGCTAATAGCGCACCGGGCTGTAGTATCGACCTATTAACCTGCTGATTTAGAATTTGATCCAGCTCACATGCCGACACTGAATTCCCCTTCAATTTTTACCGTTTCTCGCCTGAATCAGACGGTGCGTTTGCTGCTGGAGCAGGAGATGGGGCAGGTCTGGATCAGCGGTGAAATCTCCAACTTCAGCCAGCCCTCTTCGGGCCACTGGTACTTCACGCTAAAAGACGACACCGCCCAGGTTCGCTGCGCGATGTTCCGCAACAGCAATCGCCGTGTGACCTTCCGCCCGCAGCACGGGCAGCAAGTGTTAGTGCGCGCTAACATCACCCTTTACGAACCACGCGGCGACTATCAGATTATTGTCGAAAGCATGCAGCCCGCCGGTGAAGGGCTGTTGCAGCAGCAGTACGAGCAGCTCAAGCAGAAGCTGAGCGCTGAAGGGCTTTTCGACCAGCTGCATAAGCAGGCCCTGCCCGCTCCGGCTCGCCAGGTCGGCGTCATCACCTCTAAAACCGGCGCGGCCCTGCACGACGTTTTGCACGTATTACAGCGTCGCGATCCGTCCCTGCCGGTCATTATTTATCCGACTGCCGTTCAGGGCGCAGACGCCCCGCTGCAAATCGTGCGCGCCATCGAGCTTGCTAACCTGCGTAACGAATGTGACGTGCTTATTGTCGGGCGCGGCGGCGGCTCGCTGGAAGATCTGTGGAGCTTTAACGATGAGCGGGTTGCGCGGGCAATTTTCGCAAGCAAGATCCCGGTCGTTAGCGCCGTAGGGCATGAAACTGACCTCACGATCGTCGATTTTGTCGCTGATTTACGTGCGCCAACGCCTTCCGCCGCGGCGGAAATCGTCAGCCGTAATCAGCTAGAATTACTGCGCCAAATCCAGTCCCAGCAGCAGCGTATGGAAATGGCGATGGACTATTACCTCGCCCAGCGCTCGCGGCGGTTTACCCAGCTGCACCATCGCCTGCAGCAGCAGCATCCTCAGCTACGTTTAGCTCGCCAGCAAACCACGCTTGAACGCCTGCGCCAGCGCCTGAACGTGGCCATCGATGGAAAAATGCGCCGGGCGACCCAGCAGCAGCTACGCCTTAGCCAGCGCCTTAACCAGCAGCAGCCTCAGCCCCGCATTCACCGCGCCCAGTCTCGCTTACAGCAGCTGGAATACCGCCTGTCGCAGTTAGTGAGCGCTCAGCTCAGCCAGACGAAACAGCGCTTCGGCACCGCGCTCGCCCAGCTGGAAGCCGTCAGCCCGCTTGCGACGCTCGCGCGCGGCTACAGCGTGACGACAGCCGAAGACGGCAAAGTGCTGAAGAAAACCAAACAGGTGAAGTCCGGGGATACGCTGACTACGCGCCTGGATGACGGCTGGGTTGAGAGTCAGGTGACGGGCATTAAAGCGGTGAAAGCGCCGCGTAAGCGTAAGCCAGCGGCGAAAGACGAATAAACCGTTCAGAGCGCGGTGGGAATAAATTCCACGCGCTTTTTAGAAATCAGCCCGTGGCCGTTCTGGCAGAAATAATCCACCGCACCGCAGGCCTTCAGCACCTGCAACGGTTTATGGCAGTCCGGGCAGAGCGCCTCCAGACGGAAGTCTTTGCCGCAGGTATCGCAGCGCGCGCCGCCGTCCGTTTGCCTCAGTTCGTTTCTACACTCGGGGCAATTAAGCATCATCCTTCCCTCCCGCTAAGTCATTAATGGGCCCCATTATATACCCATAACGTTAAGATGGATTCACTTCGCTATTGTGCAAAAGGCTGGCAAGTTTAGCGCATTAATGCACCGTTTTTGCCCAACCTGTTCCCTCGCTGATGAGCGCTTGTATCCAGACTGGTATCCCAGACGGCGCTGCGGCTGAACCTTCAATTTTTTGAAGTCATTGGCATGATAATTGAATCACTCCCTTTACGTGGGCAATCGGGGAGGATTTTCATGTTTGATGAGCTGTTAGATAAAGATGCCACTGCGCTTGCCGCACTGATTCGCTGTGGCGAGGTTTCAGCCCGTGAAGTGACTCAGGCAGCCATCGATCGCCAGCAGGCGCGTGAGCCCTTCATTCAGGCGTTTTGTACCCCGACGCCGGAACTCGCTCTGGCTCAGGCGAAAGCCGTCGATGCCAGGCGTGCCAGCGGGCAACCATTAGGGGCTCTGGCGGGCGTTCCCCTGGCGGTGAAAGACCTGATTTGTACCGCCGGGGTGAAAACCACCTCCGGCTCTGCCGCCTACCAGGACTTTGTGCCAGCAGAGGATGACATCGCCGTAGAACGCCTGCTGGCTGCGGATGCCATCCTGCTGGGTAAAACCACCGCTCCCGAATTTGGCTACAGCGGCGTGGGGCACAATCCTCTGTTTCCTTCCCCGCGTAACCCCTGGGATCTGAGCAAAACGCCCGGCGGCTCCAGCGCGGGTTCAGGTGCAGCGCTCGCTGCCCGAATGTGCCCGATTGCGCTAGGCAGTGACGGCGGTGGCTCTGTGCGCATTCCGGCCGCCCACTGCGGCGTCTATGGCCTGAAAGCTTCTATGGGGCGTGTGCCACTTTGGCCCGGCTGCCGCGACGAACGTTATCCGGGCGTTTCCAGCTGGGAGTCTTTGGAGCACATTGGGCCGATGACCCGCACCGTGAGGGATGCAGCGCTGATGATGTCGCTGCTGGCCGGCCCGGATATGCGCGACCGCCACTCTATTCCCAGTTCTGACGTTGACTGGCTGGCCTCGTTAGATAAGCCCCTGAGCGGCCTGCGGATCGCCTTTAGCGCCGATTTTGGTTACGTCGCCGTGGACAGCGAAGTTCGCCGGGTAACGACGGAAGCGGCGTACCGTTTCGCACGTGAGCTGGGCGCTGAGCTGGAAGAGGTTGACCCCGGTATCGCCGATGAAGTCTCAACGTTTGCCGCTCTGGTTGCCTTTGAAAGCGATCTGACCGGCATGCGAAAAATGCAGGCCGAACTGGGGCCGCGAATGTCGCCGCACCTGAGCGCCATGCTGCAGCACGAGTGGCGGGCCGAAACGTTCACCGACGCGAATACCCAGCGTAAAAAAATCTGCAATCAGCTTTGGCGTTTTATGCAGCGCTATGACCTGCTGCTTTCCCCAACGCTTGCCGTGCCGCCTTTTCCGCTCCACATGCAGGGCCCGGAGATCATCGACGGGCGCATGGTGAGAAGCGACCACTGGCTGTCGTTCTGCTTCCCGTTCAACTTTACCGGCCAGCCGGCTGCTTCGGTGCCCGCAGGCTTTACCGCTGACGGCCTGCCCGTCGGGCTGCAAATCGTGGGTCGTCACCTGGACGATGGCCTGGTGCTCGCGGCAAGCGCCGCTTTTGAGCGCATTCAACCATGGAATCACATCTATCCTGCTTCACTCGGAGTTGTCCATGAATAAGAAATCGTCCCCTGCCCTGGAGCAGGAATTTGAGCACGAGCCCGTGCCGCTTAGCCATCGCCACTCTACGGGCTCCGTCTCGGCGGTGTGGTTTGGCTTCCCTATGATCCTTACCAATGCGCTGTTTGGCGGCATCATCACCTGGTCTCTCGGCTTCTGGCCGGCCATTATTGCCATTCTTCTGGGCAACCTGGTGCTGTTTGCCTACGTGGGTTCCCTCAGCTGGTTTGCCGGGCAGACAGGCATGAATTTCGCCTTACAGGCAAAACGAACCTTCGGCACCAAAGGCTACATTTTGGTTTCTGGTTTTCTTTCCACCGTGGTGATTGGCTGGTACGCCTTCCAGACCGGCCTTACCGGCACGGTGATTAACCAGACCTTCGGCTGGAACGCGCTGGCGGTAACGGCGTTCGCCATCGTACTCTACACCGGCGTGACGTTCCTGGGCGTTCGTGCGCTGTCGATTCTGGGCATGGTTGCGGCCCCGCTGTTTGTGGTGCTTGGCCTGGTAGCACTTTGGCTGATTAGCCAGCAGCATGATTTCAGCACTGTCGTTCAGTGGCGCGGCAGCCCCGCCGCTGTGGGCACCATGAGCATGGGTACTGCCGTTACCATGGTGGTGGCGGGCTTTGCTGATTCAGGCACCATGACCGCCGACTTCACTCGTTGGTCAAAAAACGGTAAATCCGCCGTGATTGCCGCTTTCTCGGCATTCCCCGTCGCCAACGTCATTTCTTATCTTTTTGGCGTGGTTATCGTGGCGGTGGGCGCGGCCGTCGACCCGGTGACCAACGGCGGGAACTTCCTGCCGATCCTGATGGGGCACGGCGCTCTGCTGTCGGCTATCGCCTGCCTGTTCGTTTTTATCAACCTCGGCTCCGTCTGTACGCACTGCCTGTACAACGGTGCCGTGGGCTACAGCCATCTGTTCCACAGCAAAATGCGGCTCTGGACGCTTATTCTGGGCGTTGCGGGCGGCGCGCTGGCGTTAGCGGGCGTGTGGTCTTACTTCCTTGAATGGCTGAGTTTGCTCGGCATTGTCGTGCCGCCGTTTGGCGCCGTGATGATCGTCGATTTGATTTTTATGGCCAAAATTAGCGAAAACCGTAAAACAAGCCGCATGCGTGGCAGCGCCTTTGCGGCCTGGGCTATCGGCAGCCTTTGCGCAGTGGTCGCTCATCTGCTGTTCCCGCAGTTTGGCGAAGCGGTCATTGGCCTGGTCACCGCCGCAATCAGCTACACCTTGATAATGAAAATCAAACATGAAGCCCCGGCGAGCATCATGGAGGGAAAAAATGCCTGATTACACCGTTAACTCAACGCCTTACGCCTGGCCCTTTGACGGCCACTACAGCGCCCACGACACCGCGCTGATCGTCATCGATATGCAGACCGATTTTTGCGGCAAAGGGGGTTACGTCGACAGTATGGGCTATGACATTGCGCTCACGCGGGCGCCGATAAAACCGCTCCAGCAGGTACTGGCCCGCCTGCGCGAGCTGGGCTTCCCGATTATTCATACCCGCGAGGGGCATCGCCCTGATTTAAGCGATTTGCCGGCGAATAAGCACTGGCGTTCAAAACGTATGCACGCAGAAATCGGCGCGGCGGGCCCGTGTGGCCGCATTCTGGTGCGCGGGGAGCCTGGCTGGGAAATTATTCCGGAACTGGCCCCGCTTGAAGGGGAAGTGATTATTGATAAGCCTGGCAAAGGGTCGTTTTACGCCACCGATCTGGAACTGATTCTGCGCAGCCGGGGGATCCGCAACCTGATACTGAGCGGCATTACGACGGATGTTTGCGTGCATACCACGCTGCGTGAAGCCAACGACAGAGGTTTTGAATGTCTGGTACTGACCGATTGCTGTGCGGCCACGGAACGGAAACACCACGAAGCGGCGTTAAGCATGATTCATATGCAGGGCGGGATTTTTGGCGCAGTGGCAAGTTCAGAGACTTTACTGGAGGGGCTTGCCAGCAAAACATCCGCGCTGGCAGTTTAACCTTTAAATCAATGAGCTCCCCTTCTGGTGGGGAGCTTATCGGCTATCAGTCAGGGCTTACTTGCCCTTTTTGATGTGCTTAATCAGACGCTTACGTTTACGCATCTGGTTTGGCGTCAGGGTGTTGCGTTTCCCGGCGAACGGGTTATCCCCTTCTTTGAACTGAATACGGATTGGCGTACCCATGACGTCCAGCGATTTGCGGAAGTAGTTCATCAGATAGCGCTTGTAGGAGTCCGGCAGGTCTTTCACCTGGTTGCCGTGAATCACCACAATTGGCGGGTTATAACCACCGGCGTGAGCGTATTTGAGCTTAACGCGACGACCGCGAACCAGCGGCGGCTGATGGTCTTCTGCCGCCATATTCATGATGCGGGTCAGCAGCGCGGTGCTTACGCGGCGCGTGGAGCTGTCGTAGGCTTCACGAACGGACTCGAACAGGTTACCTACGCCGCTGCCGTGCAGGGCAGAGATGAAGTGCACGCGGGCGAAGTCGATAAAGCCCAGACGATAGTCCAGCGTCTCTTTCACCTGCTCGCGGACTTCATTGCTCAGGCCATCCCATTTGTTGACCACGATAACCAGTGAGCGCCCACTATTCAGGATGAAGCCCAGCAGCGAGAGATCCTGATCGGAAATGCCTTCACGGGCATCAATAACCAGCAGCACCACGTTCGCGTCTTCAATTGCCTGCAGGGTTTTGATTACCGAGAATTTTTCTACCGTATCGGTAATTTTCCCGCGCTTACGTACGCCCGCGGTATCAATCAGCACGAATTCACGCTCATCGCGCTCCATCGGGATGTAGATACTGTCGCGAGTGGTGCCCGGCATGTCGTAAACGACCACGCGTTCTTCGCCGAGAATGCGGTTAGTTAGCGTGGACTTACCTACGTTAGGGCGACCGACGATAGCGAGCTTAATCGGCAGGTCCTGAGGGTTGAAGGCTTCTTCTTCCTCTTCTTCCTCGAACTCTTCGTCGTCGGAAACAATGCCGTTTTTGGCGTTAAACGCGGCCCAGTAGGCTTCGTCTTCGTCGATTTCTTCCGGCTGTTCACGCGGGTCGACGTCGTCCATCCACGGCACCAGAACGTGCTCCAGCAGGCTGGTCACGCCGCGGCCATGGGAAGCGGCAATTGGGTGAATTTCGCCGAGGCCCAGGGAATAGAAGTCGATAACCGCCTGGTCAGGGTCAAGACCATCGGTCTTGTTCGCCACCAGGAAAGTCGGCTTCTGACGAGAACGCAGGTGCTGAGCGATAGCTTCATCGGCAGGCATCAGGCCCGCGCGCGCATCCACCATGAACAGCACAACATCCGCCTCTTCAATCGCCAGCAGCGACTGTTCGGCCATACGCGTTTCCACACCGTCTTCGGTGCCGTCGATACCGCCGGTATCAATGCAGATAAACTCCCGGCCTTCGACTTCCGCACGACCGTACTTGCGATCGCGAGTCAGCCCCGGAAAATCCGCAACCAGCGCATCGCGGGTACGCGTTAAGCGGTTAAACAGGGTCGATTTACCGACGTTAGGGCGCCCAACAAGCGCGACCACAGGTACCATTATAAAAGCCTCATTACTCAAATTTATTAGTAAAACAGCGTCAATTTTCGGCTGTTTTTAAAAAGCCAAAACGGCTCCCGAACTAAGGGAACCGTTTCAAACGTGACGATTATCCGACAAGTTTAGCGTTTGATGGCGTACAGCGTGCCGTCTTTTGCCTGGATAAGCAGTTTGTCGCTGGCAACCACTGGCGTCGTCTGGAAGCCGGAGCTGTCCACTTTCTGCTGGGCAACAAAGCGCCCGTCATCATTGTTGATCCAGTGCATGTAGCCTTCGCTGTCGCCAACGACCAGGTAGCCATTGTACAGCACTGGCGCGGTCAGGTTGCGGTGCAGCAGATCGCTTTGCGTCCACAGCGTTACGCCGCCGTCTACGTTCAACGCCACAACGCGGTCGTTCTGATCCACCAGGTAAATACGGTTCCCGTCCACGATGAAGTCGTTCACCGAGCCCATCTCACGTTTCCACATGATCTGGCCGGAACGCAGATCCAGCGCCGTCAGGTTGCCGTTATACGCCAGGGCGTAAACCACGCCATTGACGATAACCGGCGTGGTGTCCACGTCGCTCAGGCGGTCGATTTCTGTCGCACCTGTCGCCTGGGAGATACGCTGCTGCCAGATAAGCTGTCCCTGCTGCATCAACACTGCGCTTACGCGGCCGTTATCACCGCCAACGATAGCGGCACCAAAGGCGGTTGCCGGAGCCGATTCACCGCGCAGGGACAGCGCTGGCATATCGAGGTTTACGCTCCATTTTACCGCGCCGTCGGCTTCGTTCAGCGCCTGCAGCATACCGTTACTGGTATGAATCAGCACAACACCATCGCTCACAACCGGACGGGAAAGCGCTTCACCCGCAACTTTTGCCTGCCAGGCAATGCTGCCGTCAGAGGTATTCAGCGCAAACACTTTCGCTTTCTCACTGCCCACATAAACATGGGAACCCTCAACGGTCAGCCCACCTGACAGCAGAGCAGGAATATTGCTGGAGAAGAAGCCGGTTTTCTCAGAGAGATCGACTTTCCACTCTTCTTTACCGTCATCCGCATTCACGGCTTTTACGGTACCACGGCGGTCAGCAGCATAGATGGTGCTGCCCTGCCATGCAGGATGCAGGTTAGAGTAGAAATCACCGATTCCATCACCGACAGAAGTGCTCCAGGCTTTCTCCGGAGTGAACTGGTTTTCCACCGTTGGCAGCGGAGACATTTTAACCACATCTTCTTCGCCGCTGAACAGTGAACAGCCGCTGAGCAGCGTCAAAGAGAGCAGCCCTGGTACAAATAGTTTACGCAATTGCATCGGGTCCCTCTTAGCTGGACAAATTATTGATTTTCATCTGCATCATTTCACGCAGCGCCGGAGAAGCATTGGTCTGGGAACCTTTGCTCCACGCATCACGGGCGCCTTGCTTATCCCCTTTGCTGAGCAGCGCTTCGCCGCGCAGGTCAGCAATAATTGCCGCCCAACCTTCGCCTTTAATGCCATCAAGCGTTTTCAGCGCCACGTCAGCTTGTTTTTGCTGGATCTGGACGCGCGCCAGACGCAGGTTAATCAGCGCCTGCATGTTTTCGTCTTTGGTGCTGCTGAGGCCGGTTTGCAGCTGGGTGGCCGCTTTACCTAAATCGTTTTTATCAACGAACTGCTGCGCCAGCTCCAGCGCCGCCAGTGCGCCGTAGGTGTTTTTGTTGTCGGCAGCGAATTTCTCTACCGCTTCCAGCGTCTGCGGCTGGTCAGCTTTGACCGCGCTGGTGACGTTCTGGTAAGCCAGAGAGGCTTCACGCATGGAGTCGTCCTGATGGCCATTCCAGTAACGCCAGCCCACCAGAGCGCCGATACCCAGCACAACCCCGACTACCAACGCTTTGCCGTTTTCTGCAAAGAAGCGCTTTACTGCTTCCATCTGATCGTTTTCGTTCTCGTAAACTTCCACGCAGTCCTTCTCCTTAACCAATTATCACCGGGTGATTAACCCAGTAACGCCTGCAGATGGGCGGCAGCGTCGGCTTGCGCCACGTTTTGTTGCTCACCTGTGCGTAAATCCTTAACCACGACTTCGCCTTTAGCGACTTCATCTTCACCCAGTACGAGTGCAACGCGAGCGCCCCACTTGTCGGCACGGGCGAACTGCTTCTTGAAGTTACCGCCGCCATAGTTAGTCATTAACTTCAGCGCCGGAACCTGGTCACGCAGTTTTTCAGCCAGCAGCATCGCCGCGCCCTGAGTTCCCTGACCGGAAGAGATCAGGTACATATCGACAACGGATTCTGCTTTAAATTCCGGATTAATCGCCTGTACCAGTAAAACAAGGCGCTCAAGGCCCATAGCAAAACCAACGGCCGGCGCGGCACGCCCACCAAGTTGCTCTACCAGACCATCGTAGCGACCACCGGCACAAACGGTTCCCTGCGAGCCGAGGCTGTTGGTAACCCATTCGAATACGGTGCGGTTGTAGTAGTCCAGGCCGCGCACCAGACGCTGGTTAACGGTGTAGCTGATACCGGCGGCGTCCAGGTACTGGCACAGGCCAGCAAAGTGTTCGCGGGACACTTCGTCGAGGTAATCACCAAGCTGAGGCGCATCGTTCAGCAGAGTCTGAACATCCTGATTTTTAGAGTCCAGCACGCGCAGCGGGTTGCTGTACATGCGGCGTTGGCAGTCTTCGTCCAGCTTCTCTTTGTGCTGCTCAAGGAAAGCAACCAGCGCATCGCGGTAGTTCGCGCGAGCTTCAAGAGAACCGATGGAGTTCAGCTCAAGGCTGACGTGCTGGTCGATACCCAGCGCACGCCACCAGCGAGCGGTCAGCATGATAAGCTCGGCGTCGATGTCAGGGCCGTTCAGGCCAAAGACTTCCACACCCAGCTGGTTAAACTGGCGGTAACGCCCTTTCTGAGGACGCTCGTGGCGGAACATCGGCCCGATGTACCACAAGCGCTGTTCCTGATTGTACAGAAGACCATGTTCGATACCGGCACGCACGCAGCCCGCGGTGCCTTCAGGACGCAGAGTCAGGCTGTCGCCGTTGCGATCCTCAAAGGTATACATCTCTTTTTCAACCACGTCGGTCACTTCGCCGATAGCGCGTTTGAATAACGGGGTCTGCTCTACAATCGGCAAACGGATTTCGCTGTAACCGTAGCTCGCGAGCACCTGTTTAAGAATGCCTTCAATACGCTGCCAGATGGCGGTTTCGCCCGGCAGGTAATCGTTCATGCCGCGAATGGCTTGAATGTTTTTTGCCACGTTTTTTCTCTGCTTTATATACAAAAAATGAACCCGAAATCAGGCCATTCACTCAGGTAAACGGCCGTGCGGGTTCAATCATACACGGGAAGCCTTGTGCTTCCCATGCTTCGCATTATTTTTCCAGCTGTTGGATATCGATACGCTGCTTTTCATCCAGCATGCTGGCCTTGGCACGAATACGCGCTTCAAGCTGCGCAATCATGTCATCGTTGTCCATACGATCTCTCTGGCGGACGCCATCTTCGTAGAAACCGCTTTTCTTATTGCCGCCGGTAACCCCAAGGGTTGAGACCAGCGCTTCGCCAGGGCCGTTAACCACGCAGCCGATGATAGAAACGTCCATCGGGGTGATAATATCTTCCAGCCGCTGTTCGAGCGCGTTTACCGTTCCGATCACGTCAAATTCCTGACGTGAGCAGGTCGGACAGGCGATGAAGTTGATCCCACGGGAACGAATACGCAGCGACTTCAGAATATCGAAGCCAACTTTGATCTCTTCAACCGGATCCGCCGCCAGCGAAATACGCAACGTGTCGCCGATCCCTTCAGACAGCAGAAGTCCGAGGCCGATCGCAGATTTTACTGCTCCGGCACGCGCCCCGCCCGCTTCGGTGATCCCAAGGTGCAGCGGCTGATCGATCTGTTTAGCCAACAGACGATAAGACTCAACGGCAAGGAATACATCGGAGGCTTTCACGCTCACCTTGAATTGATCAAAGTTGAGACGATCCAGGTGATCTACATGGCGCATAGCGGATTCGAGCAGCGCCTGCGGCGTTGGCTCTCCGTATTTTTCCTGCAGATCTTTTTCCAGCGAACCGGCGTTAACACCGATACGGATAGGAATATTTTTGTCGCGCGCGCAGTCAACCACGCTGCGGATACGCTCTTCGTTGCCGATGTTGCCGGGGTTAATACGCAGGCAGTCCACGCCGTACTCGGCGACTTTAAGGGCAATGCGGTAATCGAAGTGAATATCAGCAACCAACGGGACGTTGACCTGCTGCTTAATCAACTTGAACGCTTCTGCGGCGTCCATCGTCGGCACGGATACACGTACGATATCGGCGCCAACACGTTCTAATGCTTTGATTTGATTAACCGTCGCTTCCACATCGGTGGTGCGAGTATTGGTCATCGACTGGACGGCGATAGGTGCACCATCGCCGATTGGCACGTTACCGACGTAGATCCGCCTGGATTTGCGACGTTGGATGGGTGCGGCATTATGCATGGTAAATCTCCACAATTACGCGTCCGGACTGGCGCTGATTATTCAGCACCAACCGTCAGACGTGCAACCTGGTTAGTTCTGATAAAACGGCTCAGGTCCACAGTTTTACCCTGGTATTGAACCTGTACTGCGGCCGGTGCACCAATTTTTAATTTATAAGGCGCTTTGCCCGCTAAATTCAGCTTACCGTCTTTGCGCTGGATGCCGCTAAACAGTTTTTTCCCGGCGGCGTCCGTGACTTCCAGCCAGCAGTCGGCAGTAAAGTTCATAACCAGGCCTTCAGCATCCTGCGCAGGCGCGGTGGTGCTGGCCTGGTCGGTTGGCAGCTGGCCAGCCGTTGGAGCCGGAGCAGTTTGTACAGTTTCGATTGGCGCCTGGCTTGGGGAAACAACCGCAGACTGCTGGGCATTATCACCCGGTGCAGTTTGCTGTGCCGTCGCAGCTGGAGCCGCGCTGTCAGAAGCCAAAGGCTGAGTCGTAGAAGGCGCCGGTGACGCATCAGCCGTTGCTGCTGAATCACTACCGGTGTTCAGCGGCACGGACTGACCGCTGCTGGCAGAGAGATCGGTCGTAGACTGATCGGCCATGGTCGAAATTTCTTCCTGCTGCGCTTTGTGGTTTTGCCACCACCATGCGCCCGTCAGGCCAATCACCACAAACAGAATAAGCCAGGTAAAACTCATCAGCCAGCCGTCGCGCTTTTTACGGCGCTTGCCCAGGGAGAAGCTTTGCATTGGCTCAACTTTGGCAGCCTTGATAGGTGCCTGTTTGGCCATCATTGGCAACAGCTCTTCTTCAGGAATATGAACCAGTCGCGCATAGGAGCGGATATAGCCACGCAGGAATGTGGACGCCAAATCGGCTGGCGCCTTGTCGTCTTCGATGTCCCTGACGGTAGAAACCTTCAGGCACAGGCGTTCAGCCACCGCCTGTTGGCTGAGACCAAGTTGTTCACGGGCGTTGCGTAAACGCTCGCCCGTAGTTTGTGCTGCATTTGATTCGTTAGTGGCTTCAGTATTCATTAGCTACAACTGCTGGTACTGTTCAAATTAAAGAATTTGGCACGAGTCCTGTACCGCAACGTCTCCGCTACGTCAGATTGACTCGCACCGCGAAACAAATCTGATACCTGAAGGCTAACCCTCAGCAAAAATACCCGGTTTCTGCCGCGCAATTCACGCTCAGCGGGCGTTTTTCCGGGCTACCGGACCAGCCGGTTAGTTAACCATAGACACCCTTCGGCGGGCTGTCTGTTAACTTTACGAAATTGAAACAACTAAACTGTTGTTGTGCCGCTACATACTGCCTCAAAGCAGCCGGAAACGCACCGTAATTATTTGCAGAATAGTGTATTAGGACACGTTATTGACTGTTCATGCATTTTTGGCCGTTTTTTATACCGTGCAGAGCAGTCATCCCCCCGCACGGTAACCGACTGTCTGCTATCAGACTGCCTTCACGGCAATAGCTTCACCCTGCATACGCTTACGCATAGTACGCTTAGTACGGTCGATAACCTCACCCGCCAGCTGACCACATGCCGCGTCGATATCGTCGCCGCGAGTCTTACGCACAATGGTAGTAAAACCATAGCTCATCAGCACCTTGGAGAAGCGGTCAATGCGGCTGTTGGAACTACGGCCATAAGGCGCGCCCGGGAACGGGTTCCACGGGATCAGGTTGATTTTGCACGGCGTATCTTTCAGGCATTCTGCCAGCTGATGCGCATGCTCGGTGCCGTCATTAACGTGATCAAGCAGTACATATTCCACCGTAACGCGACCCTGGTTGGCGTTGGATTTCTCCAGGTAACGACGAACCGCCGCAAGGAAGGTTTCGATGTTGTACTTCTTGTTGATAGGCATGATTTCATCGCGGATATCATCGGTCGGCGCGTGCAGAGAGATTGCCAGCGCGACGTCAATCATATCGCCAAGTTTATCCAGTGCCGGCACAACGCCAGAAGTAGAAAGCGTTACGCGACGTTTTGACAGGCCAAAACCGAAGTCATCCAGCATGATTTCCATCGCTGGCACGACGTTGTTCAGGTTCAGCAGCGGTTCGCCCATACCCATCATCACCACGTTGGTGATAGGACGTACGCCGGTTTTCTTCTGCGCACCGATAATCTTCGCCGCACGCCAGACCTGGCCAATAATTTCAGATACACGCAGGTTACGGTTAAAGCCCTGCTGCGCGGTAGAACAGAATTTACATTCCAGCGCACAGCCCACCTGCGAGGAGACGCACAGCGTGGCGCGGTCTTCTTCCGGGATATAGACAGTCTCTACCAGCTGGTCGGCTATCTTGATGGCCCATTTGATGGTGCCGTCGGCAGAGCGTTGCTCTTCAGCAACCTCCGGGGCGCGGATCTCAGCAATTTCTTTCAGCTTATTGCGCAGAACCTTGTTGATATCCGTCATTTCGTCGAAGTCATCACTGCAGTAGTGATACATCCACTTCATGACCTGGTCGGCGCGGAACGGCTTCTCGCCGAGCTCGGCAAAAAACTCGCGCAGCTGCTGACGGTTGAGATCCAGCAGGTTAATTTTTTCGGCTTTATTGGAAACAACAACAGGTGACGTTTCAGGCGTGTTCATATCAGACATAATGTTTTCCGGCCTCGTTGTTACACGTTATGGCCCCTGGAGGGTTAGAAAGAGAAACGCCCCGGTGAGCTGGCTCGTCCGGGGCGTCGCATTGTACAAATTCTAGGGCAGAGATGCCACGACTGAAAGCGGACAACGATTAAAAAATGTCACGTCAGCTTTAATGTCGGAAATATCCAGAATCATTTGAGTTGCAGCTAACACTCCTGCGGCTCAAAGGATGACGGATATTTTAGCGCGTGCGTGGGCACACTTCCCCTTCGCCGAAGAAGTAGGCGATTTCGCGAGCCGCGGATTCAACGGAGTCAGAACCGTGGGTACCGTTCTCGGTGAAACTGTCAGCGTAGTCTGCGCGCAGAGTGCCAGCCAGAGCGTTAGCCGGGTTAGTTGCACCCAGCAGGTCACGGTGACGCTGTACCGCGTTTTCGCTTTCCAGTACGGAAACCACGATTGGGCCGGAGGTCATGAACTCAACCAGACCGTCGAAGAAAGGCTTACCGTCGTGCTCAGCATAGAAACCACGAGCCTGCTCAACGGTCAGGTGCAGCATTTTTGCGCCAACGATTTTAAACCCTGCAGATTCAAAACGAGCATAAATGTTACCAATAACGTTTTTTGCCACCGCGTTTGGTTTGATGATGGAAAAAGTACGTTCAATAGCCATGATTACCTCTGTAGATGTTCTGTGTGTCCGGGAAACCCGGTTATGAAATTGGCGCAGATTATAAAGAGCAAGTTAGTCATTGCCTATGGATGTAGATAACATTTTTTTAAAATAAGATTAGTTTTGGCAACACAACCGGTGCAATGCATAAAATTTCACGTTTTGCCGTCACTTCAGGGTGAAGTTCACGCTGGCGACCTGCCCGGATTCATCCATGACCAATACCTGATATTCCCCCGGCTTATTAAGCGTTAACACCAATCCCGCACCACCGGCCTCTTCGTTCTCACCGTTCACAAACCACCAACGTTGCCCCTGCCCGCCCTGGCTGGAAAGCCGCAGCGGGAGCTGCATTTGCCCCGGTAAGCGTTTCAAAATCGTACCGTTGCGTACTCCCAGCAGCAATAGAGGCGTTGTGCTCTCTTTCTGTAAAGGTGGGCAGGTTGCAGAAGGCGCGGGAAGACGCTCCGCCCGGCGTTCAGCCGATGGCAACCAGGGTTCAAGGGGCAGCGGCCAGAGTGCGACAGTCTGCTGACGCGCATCCGGGCAATCGGGTGCCACTCGCTTACCCTGCTCATCAACCCAAATAATCTGACGCGTTCCTTGCACCCCCTCCTGCCCCGGAGCCAGCAACGTGGGCGGCTGGGCATCATCCAGAAGCCAGGTTGTAAGACGCCGCCGGCAGTTCCCGTCGCCCACGGGCAATGCCCGCCCGCCGGGCCAGCAGATCTCTGCGGCACTGACCGAGGCCGGGCGAGGATCTGTCGGCAAATGAAGCTGCTGCACGCGTGAATTAGCCTGCAGCAGATTGTTTACCTGATTAAGCAGCGGTACCGCGCTGCCAAGCCCAAACTGCCCGGCAACCGGCGTGCTGTCCGGCCTGCCTGTCCAGATGCCAATCAGGTAGCGCGAGTTGATGCCGATGGCCCAGGCGTCACGATAGCCGTAGCTGGTCCCCGTTTTCCATGCCAGAGGGACAACTGGCGGTAAAGAGGGATCCGGCTGAGGCTGGGCTTCACCGGCAAGAATACGGCGAATAATCCACGCCGCCCCCGGCGACATCAACGGGCGCTCCCGTAGCGCATCATTCGCCAATACTCGCAGCTGTGCGGCTTTGCCATGACGGGCAAACGCGCTGTAGGCCGCAACTATCTGGTCCAGCCTTGCACCGCCGCCGCCAAGAATAAGCGACAGATTCGGCTCACTGCCCTGAGGGAAGCGAAGGTTAAGCCCCACGTTGCCCATCTGCCCGGCAAAACGCTTCGGTCCGTAGGCCTCGAGCACCTGAACAGCGGGCAGGTTCAGCGAACGCACCAGCGCATCGCTCATGCTGACCGGCCCGTGAAAACCCGTATCAAAGTTTCCCGGGCGATAGTCGCCGAACCGACGCGGCACATCTTGCAGCAAAGAAGCCGGGTGGATCAGCCCTTCGTCCAGCGCCATGCCGTAAACAAAAGGCTTTAGCACCGAGCCGGGTGAACGGATTGCGGTGACCATATCAACATGCCCAAATCGGCCGTCATCGTTGATATCGGCTGAGCCGACCCAGGCGCGAACCTGCATCGTGGTGTGGTCAACCACCAGCATCGCAAGAGAAGAACGGGGCGGTAAACGTGATTTCCACCCCAGCCCAAGTTCTTCCATTTGCCGCTGCAGAGGAGCGCTCAACGTGGTAGAGATCAGCGTATCTTTGGTGCGCGATG
Source organism: Cedecea sp. (assembly GCF_036500665.1). Taxonomy (NCBI): domain Bacteria; kingdom Pseudomonadati; phylum Pseudomonadota; class Gammaproteobacteria; order Enterobacterales; family Enterobacteriaceae; genus Cedecea; species Cedecea sp. The sequence continues at coordinate 61,888 of NZ_DASYBS010000057.1, read as the reverse complement.
CCAGATGGCGAGACAGCAGCGGAGCCAGCTGTGGCATCTGCCTTGGGGCCAGCCAGACGGGCTCCTGTAGAGACTCTTGTACCTGCCTCTGCGACCACACGCTCTGCTCAGCCATACGTCGGAGTACCTTATCCCGCGCCTGCTGGGCGCGTTCAGGCCAGCGATCGGGACGAAGGCGGCTTGGTGCCTGAGGCAGCACTGCAAGCAGCGCAGCTTCTGAATAACTTAGCTGTTCAGGGGCTTTCCCAAGATAGGCCCAGCTTGCCGCACCGATTCCCTGTAACGTACCGCCAAAGGGGGCGCGGTTGAGGTACAGCGTCAGGATCTCCGTTTTAGAAAGATGCCATTCGAGCTGGAAGGCACGCCAGACCTGGCGCACTTTACCGCCGAGAGTACGGGGGTGCGGATCCAGCAGGCGCGCAACCTGCATCGTCAACGTGCTGCCCCCGGAGATCACTTCGCCATGACGCAGATCCTGCCAGGCCGCTCTCAAAATCGAGAAAGGATTTACGCCGGGATGATCCCAAAACCAGCGATCCTCATAGCCGATAAGCGCCTCAAGGTAACGAGGAGAAACCTGATTCAGCGCCACCGGGTAACGCCAGATCCCTTCCGCATCCGCAAAACGCCAGAGAGGCGTACCGTCTTCAGCGACCACTACGCGAGCCGGGTTGACCTCATAGAGCGGCAAAGGCCAGAGCTTATCCGCCAGCCAGATGAGAGAGGCAACCAGCAGCGGCACTATCAACCAGAGATAGCGCCGCCGCCAGCGTAGCCTTGATCCGTTAAGCATCGACGTTCAGCTTACGGCACAACGGTCAACGTGCCGGTACTGTTACCGGTTGCCCGCCACTGCGGAACGTACATCGATTCAACCTGTGGCACCGGTACGGTATAGCTTCCCGGCGTGACCGCTCGAGCCAGATAGATAAGGGTTGCATGCTGACCCTCATTCAGCGGCAGCGCGGCCACAAAGCGGTCATCTCTGAATTCCATATGCTGGATGTCCTGCTGCTGCATTTGGTTCAGTAACGTCTGCACTTCGCTCGCGCTGTCGCTCAGGCTGGCGCTACTGCTGGCAAGATTCTGGTTTTCCAGCTCCAGCCCGGCAGGCAGTAAATCAACCACTAATGCATCCGGGACGTTTTTATCGGCCCAGACATCCAGCCACACCATCACTAACTCACCGCTTTTCAGCGAAGAAAGCGATCTGGAGTTGCCCTTCGCATCAAGGAAGTGACGTTCAATATGTAGCACGTTGCTATAGACTGCCGGTGCCTGCTGCGTGTAACCCGCGCTGTCGAGGCGTAAATAGAGACCAGCCATCCCGGTGTTGGTCACCTGCAGGCCAGAAAGCTGCTGCGCGGTTAGATTACGGGTGACCGCCTGGCTGGACGCCAGCGGCTCTGCACCCAACGATGTCTGTGCCTGCCAGTCGCCTTTCACGTTTTGCAGGCCGTGGCCGGCAATGAACAACGCGTTTGTTTCCTGAGTGGATAACCAACGCTGGCTCCAGGCCATGTCCGACAGCCCAAGCAGCAGCTGATTCTGACTGTCCGGCAGCAGCGTGTTCTCTTCCAGCAGGCTAAGCATCATCGCTTTATCCCGCAGCTCGCTGCCGTAATCCGCCATCCAGATCTGTTTATCTCTGCGCTGAGTTTTCAGCCCCAAAGCAATCGCCTGCTGGCTGCGTGGCTCATCGCCCATAAGCTTCAGGGCAATCCCCAACTGCACCAGCGGTAGCCCGGCGCGAGCCTGTTCATGACGCTGCCAAAGTTCTCGCAGTGCCCCAAGCGGCGCTTTTTGTTGACGAGCAAGTACCAGCCCGGCATAGGCCTGAACCGCAAAGCGGCTGGCCGGAGCATCGTCGCTGTAGCGCAGGGCTATCATGCCCGGATCCTGCAAATAGCGCAGCAGGCGCTGATTAGCCTTGCCGAGCGCATCGCCGTTAACGCCGTAGCCCTGCTCGCTGGCCCGAACCAGGAAGTCTGTGACATAGGCCGTCAGCCAGTATTCTTCCGGCCCTGATTTATCCCACAGCCCGAAGCCGCCATTGTCGCTTTGCATTTCCTGCAGGCGGGCAATGCCCACATCAATGGCAGCGCGACGCTGAGAATCGGTTATTCCTTTGATACCCAACGCATTCAGTTCAGCTTCGTTGGTGTACAGCGACGGGAACAGGCCGCTGGTCGTCTGCTCCAGGCAGCCGTACGGGTAGGCTTTTAGCTCGCGAATGTAGCGCGCAAGGTTCAGAGGCGGGCGCCCGCTCAGCAGCAGCTGACCTTCCAGCGTCGAAGCAGCAATCCCTGACAGATGCGCAGGTGGAAGCGTCCAGACTTCGCCCGGTTTAACCACCGCGCCACTGTTCACCGTCTGCGCAGGAAACGCAGGACGAACGCCGATTTTCCATTGTTTATCCGGGGTCGCCAGCGTCTCGCCCGGCAGAGCAAGTCCGTTAATCACGGCTTTGATTTCGCCGTCACCAAAACCTTCCAGCGCACGCACGGGGATAAACAGCGTGCCGCGAGCACCGGGAGCCAACTTCACGTCCATCGTCGACGCTCCGTTTAGCGCTAACAGCCCCTGAGCGCTGAGCGCCACGCTAAGCTGCTGAGGCCTGTCCGTCAGGTTGGTGAGATCCAGCGCCAGGCGGCTGGTATCTCCCCCGGCCATAAATCTCGGCGCAGCCAGCTCGCTGACCAGCGGCGCGGCCACAGTCACTTTTTCTTCGCTATTACCGAAGCGATCGTCGGTCCAGGCCTGCGCCATAACCCGCAGTTCACCGTTGAAATCACCAATTGGCAGCGTCACCGTTCCTTCACCGTTTTCATCTAACGCTACGGGCTGAGCCTGTTGCGCGATGATAGTCACGTGGTTTACCGGCTTTTTACCGCCGCGGCTTAGCTCATCACCTTCATCTCCGTCACCGCCGAAGCGCAGCGCAGCCAGCCGCCCTTCTCCCTCAATCACCTGGCCGTAAATGTCGTAGATGTCAGCGCCATAGCGCTTGCGCCCAAAGAAGGCATCCCACGGATCCGGCGTTTTGTAATCGGTGATGTTAAGCACGCCGCTGTCCACGGCGGACAGCAGCACGTTGATCTGCTTCGGCACTTCGCCATTTTTCACGCTGGCCTTCACCTTAACCGTCAGGTTCTGGTTGGGGCGCATTTTGGCTGGATTTTGCAACGTAAGATCGAGGCGGCGACTCTCGTCTCCTAGCGGCAGGTGAAGGATCCCGACAGCGCGCTTAGGCGTGGCGGAACGAGCCTTGTCTCCGGGGCGAATAACCACGGTACTCAGGTAAAGATCGTGACGCTGCCAGCTTTTATCCACCGGGATAGCGAGATCCATGCCGCTTGCCGGAACGTCTATTTCTTTCCACCACAGCGGCCCATCGCTGGACTCCACCAGCGCATACCCTTTACCCGCTGCAGGTGCGGCGATATGTAGATTGATGGTATCGCCCGCTTTATAGGAAGGCTTGTCTATTTTTAGCGTCACCCGGTCCGGGCGTACCGCCCCGGTTCCGTCGCTGTTATCCTGCCAGCTATAGCCTGCCCAAAAACGCAGGCTGCTGACGAGATTACTTTGTGGGTCACGGACTTCCAGGCGGTAGGAGCCCCACTCTACGGGGAAGGCCACCTTGCCCGTTTCCCCTGCGGTAAGGGTTAGCTTCTGCTCCGCTTCCACCAGATCTTTTTGGTCATACTGAGACTGCCAGCCTTCGCTTTCTTCCCAGCTCCAGTAGTAATCCCTACGCTCGCGAATCAGGCGCACGTCCAGGTCACTTACCGCTAGCTTCTCTCCCTGTGCATCTGCATAGACAATGTCAAAGCCTGCGCTGCTGTCTTCATCAACGATCGGCTGCGTGCGGGTAGTGTCGGTCCGGTAGTCATAGACCTCTTTACTGGCAAACTGAGGGCGGATCCCCGGCAATGCCTGAGCGGGCCAGATGGCCTGCTCTACGCGGCGTGTCACCGGGCGACCGCCGGACTCCAGCAGGCTGGCCTGCAAAATCAGGCGCAGCGGAGAATGCACGTCTCCCCACTGGCTTTCCGCGCTGACGGTCGTATGCCCCTTTTCATCGAGCGTTAGCTCAACGGCATCCAGGCTACGGGCAAGGTTTTGCTCATTAATATCGCCAAACTGGAACCCCGGAAGCCCGGCAACGGCCTCACGTAAAGGACGCAGGAAGAGCTGCCCCTGAAGGCTGTTACCCGCGGCTGGAGCCCCATAGAGATAGCGCCCGGCAACGTCAAAGTTGACGGTATCTTCAGGGGATATCGGCGCACTCTGCGCCGTGAGATTCAGCGCCATACGCTCCGGCATAAAGTCTTCAACTTTAAACGTCCAGCTGCGAGGCTGGTTATCCCCGGTGTTGACCCGCATTTGCCAGTTCCCGGTTGCCGCGCTGTCGCTCAGAGGATAAGTAAATTGATAAAGCCCGTTGGCCGACTGCCAGACTTCGGTGCGGGCAACCTGACCGTCCGGTTTCACTACCTCAAGCTTCACCGGCTGCGGCGGCAGCGGTTTACCGTCTCCGTCCCTCAGCAGGGCATTAACGATGACCGACTCTCCCGGGCGATAGAGATCTCTTGGGCCAAACATAAAGAACTGTTTGCTGTAGCCCTGTTCACCGGCGATATCAAACTCGGCCAGGTCCAGCGCCGGGCGGCTGAGATCCAGCAGCGTGGTTTGCTCGCCATTGCGCGCCAGCAGTAACGTGCCTTTATTCAGCTTTTCAAGCGTGGCATGGCCGTCACCGTCGCTTTTACCTTGCCCAACCGTCTGCCCTTTTTCGTTCAGCAGCACAATTTCAACGCCCGACTGCGCGGCACCGTTTTCCAGGCTCTGGGTAAAGACGTCCAGCCTGTCGTGATATTTGTGCACCGAAATACCCACATCGCTCAGCGTGAAGAGCGTTGCGGCATTGCTGTAGGCGTAATGACCCGCCTGATTCATGATCGCCAGATAAACGCCGGGCTGCTGCAGGGGCTTGATATCGCCCAGCGGCAACATCAGCTTCTCGCGGGTGTTGCGGGCAGGATTAAGGTCAAAACGGCCGGTGTAAACCAGATCGGCCAGCTTCAGAAGATTGTCGGACTCCCAGTTAGAGACCGAGTTACGATACTGCCATTGGCTGACAAACGCGCTTAGCGAGCTGTCCTTAATGCGGTAGAAATTGACGTCAACTTTATCGACGTTAAGCGCCATAACAGGCAAACCCGCAATCACTTTGGTGGGCAGTAACGAGCCTTTGCTGGCAAAGCCGACGCTCGGCTGCACGTCACGCGTGGCGATCTGTTTTTCGAAACTGGCATCCAGCGTCGCTTTATTGAGCGCAAGCAGGCCGCTGTCTACGGTCACGATCAGCGTGCGTTTTGGTTCCAGGTGCCTCAGGCGAAGCTCTTTCAGGTCGCTGGAAAGCTCCCATGCACCGTCCACTTTGCCGCTGGTTTTATCCACCAGATGGGCGACTTTATTGAAGTCCTGATTGGGATCGAGCGGAATGGAAAACGTCAGCACTAACGTGCTGGCACCGTCCAGCTGAACTTCGGAGGCATCAAGCAGTTTCAGCGGCTTCCCTGCGGACTGCTGCGCCAGTTTTTCTAGCTGGGCGGCATCCGGTTTAGTTTCAGCTTTGCTGCTTTGTTCCGCCGCAGCAGAGGCGGTGGGCTGAACGGTTTGCTGATTGTTTTTATCGTCACAGCCGGAAAGCGCCAGCAGGCCGCAAACCAGCGCGGCGAGGCTCGTCAAACGTAGTGCATTCATTCTTTCATCCCTGGCCAATAAGGGCCGCTAAACATTACGTAGAGCAAGTATTATGCGGATTAGCCAGAAAAGCGAAAGTCAGAATCCTCTGCCTTGCGCGATGTCTCGCAGGCAACGGTAAATTAGCGACTGCATTCAATAAGTTTTACGAAGTACCTCGCGGTGTCAGGCAAGGCCGCTTGCCGGGTTATAGAAAAACACCGACAATCCATTTTTCTTTGATGAACCGGAGGCTCACTATGTCCACCTCTTTCTTCGTCGCGGGCGACTGGCTCGCAGAACATATTGACGATGACGATATCCAGATTTTAGATGCCCGTATGGCACCGCCAGGACAGGAGCATCGCGATCTGCCGGGCGAGTACCGTGCAGGGCATCTGCCAGGTGCGGTCTATTTTGACATCGAAGCGCTCTCCGACCACACCAGCCCTCTTCCCCATATGATGCCACGTGCAGAAGCCTTTGCCGTTGCCATGCGCGAGCTTGGCATCAGCAGCGATAAGCACCTGGTGGTTTACGATGAAGGTAATCTGTTCTCAGCACCACGTGCCTGGTGGATGCTGCGCACCTTCGGCGTCGAAAGAGTGTCGATTCTGGCCGGTGGGCTGGCGGAATGGCAACGTGAAGCGTTGCCTCTGGAACAAGGGGACGTGGAGCTGCCGGAAGGTGAGTTCGAGGTTAACTTCGATCCGCTGGTGATCAAACGCCTTACCGACGTGCTGCTGGTCAGCCACGAAGGCACCGCTCAGATTGTTGATGCCCGCCCTGCGCCACGTTTCAACGCGCTAGCCGATGAGCCGCGCCCGGGCCTGAAACGCGGCCATATTCCTGGGGCGCTTAACGTGCCGTGGGTGGACCTTGTGGAAAACGGCCAGTTGAAGACCACGGACAAACTGAGCGAAATCTTCGAGCGCCAGGGCGTAAGCTTCGAGCGGCCAATCATTGCCAGCTGTGGTTCCGGCGTTACCGCCGCTGTTGTGGTTCTGGCGCTGACCACACTGGGCGTGAACGGCGTGTCGCTTTACGATGGTTCCTGGAGTGAATGGGGCGCCCGCCCTGACCTGCCGGTTGAACCTGCGCAATAAAAACAAAAAGGGAGGCATAAGCGCCTCCCTTCAAATTGATGACAAACAGCCGTCAGATAATACGGTTTTGCTTAAAGTCGCGCAGGAAGCTACCCCAGCGGCGTTCGTAGAACGGGGTTATATGGGCAATCATAAAGTGGCTGATGCCCTTCTCGCCCTCAACAACCTGGCAGATATCAACCGGCTCATCGCCCGGTAATGTATCGGTGGCCACGCTCCCGGCCTGGCGAATAATCGCCTCTATGTCACCGTCAGCTTCAATACCGATCAGCAGATTTGGCTCTTCGTCAGCCTGTTCCTTGATAGAGCAGATAAACGCCCGTTTGACCGTTTTCAGGTTTTTAAACAGCGTCGTCAGCGAGTCGACCATCTGTGCCGGCGGCTCGGCAACTTCTGAAAGCAGCAGCGAGGTACCGCCCTCCAGCACTTCCTGCTGGCTCAGAGGGTCACTCTCTGCGCTGACCAAATGGTTGATTTCGTTTGGCGTAAATTCTTTGCCGGTCGGCAGTTTGGCGTTAAGGAACAAAGCTTCACCCAGCGTCATTTCAAATAAAGTGCGCACGGGCATCACCACAAACGCTTGCTCATGGCTCACGGCTTCCTGCAGGGCTTCCAGGGATGTGAAGAAAGGGATCACCGAAGTACCGTCTTCTTTTTCCCAGTGCTGCAGTTCAACCGCGCTGTCAGCGTCGATAGCTTCACCTTCCGCTGCGTTGCCCGGCACCCAAACGGTGGATTCCAGCAGGGTGCGGAAAAATGCCGGGCGGTGGGCCGGTTCGGTTGCCGCCTGCTCAAGCAGGGTTTCTAGTTCGTTTTTTGTTTCTGACATTGTGATTCCGGGATAAAGCTTAAGAGGTTTTACCCTCACCCTACCCCTCTCCCTGGGAGGGAGAGGGGACTGCTCAGGACTGTCTTTCCCCCTCTCCCCTATGGGGAGAGGGCCGGGGTGAGGGGCAATATTACTTCGCTAACAACAGATTGGCGATCGCACGTACGCCCAGACCGGTGGCACCGGCAGACCACTGCTCAACCGCGCCTTTACGGTAAGTTGCAGAGCAGTCAACGTGTACCCAGCCCTGGTGGTAGTTTTCCACAAAGTGAGACAGGAAACCTGCCGCAGTGCTTGCACCCGCCGGATAAGAGGCGTTCGCGGTATTGTTCAGCTCGGCGAAGTTAGACGGCAGCTGGCTGCGGTGGAATTCCGCCAGCGGCAGACGCCAGAACGGCTCGTTTTCTTCGGCGGCGCTTGTCAGCAGACGGGCAGCCAGTTTTTCGTCAAAGCTGAATACCGCGTGGTAATCGTTGCCCAAGGCCGTTTTCGCCGCCCCGGTCAGGGTCGCGCAGTCGATGATCAGTTCTGGTTTCTGAGCTGCAGCATCAATCAGGCCATCGGCGAGCACCAGGCGGCCTTCGGCATCGGTGTTCATCACTTCAACGGTTTTGCCGTTACGGTAGGTGATGATGTCACCGAGCTTCATGGCGTTGCCGCTGATCATATTATCCGCACAGCACAGGAACAGCTTCACGCGCTTGTTCAGGCCGCGGGTGATAGCAAGAGCCAGTGCGCCGGTAATGGTTGCTGCACCGCCCATGTCGGATTTCATAGAATCCATAAACGCAGTCTGTTTGATGCTGTAGCCGCCGGAGTCAAAGGTAATGCCCTTCCCGACCAGGCTTGCGTAAACCGGTGCGTCCGGGTTACCAGTTGGGTTGAAGTCCAGCGCCAGCAGCACGGGCGCGCGGTCAGAACCACGGCCAACGGTGTGGATCCCGGCGTAGTTCTGCTCACGCAGATCTTCGCCCTTGGTGATACGGTAAGAAACGTGGTCACAGGCAACGTCGCACAATAGATCAACGGCGCGGGAAGCCAACTGCTCCGGGCCCAGCTCTTCTGCCGGGGTGTTGATGGTGTGGCGAACCCAGTCAATCACTTTCAGGCGGCTATCCAGCTCTTTCTGCTCGGTTTCGCTCAGCACGGCCCAGTCAATTTTGCGGGTGCCTTTTGGTGCGCGATAGCCCTGCCAGAAGGCCCAGCTCTTCTCTACGTCCCAGCCTTCGCCAGCCAGCTGAACGTGCTTCAGCCCCTGGCCATCAATTTTGCGCGCTGCGCGCTGGATAAGACCGAGATCGTCTTTGCCGGTCAGGTGTAGGGTAATGCCGTCATTGTTAATGCTATACGTCGCCTTTTCGCCCCAGCGTGCGTCCGCTGGCTGCGTGGAAAGGGTGATTTTCATCGCTTCAGTCATTTTCCAATCCTTCATTGTTCAGCACAGGCAAAATGCAAAAACGGGCCGCCCAAGGCAGCCCGTGTATCATTCAGCTTCATCTAACCAGACAAGCAAAATCGCTTCCAGTACTTTCTCGTTAGAAGCGCTCGGATCGTCATCAAACTCTTCCAGCTCGCAGATCCACTGGTGCATATCGGTGAAACGCACCGTCTTAGGATCGAGATCCGGACGGCTGTCGTACAGCGCTTCGCCGATTTCGCGGCTGTCGGTCCACTTCAGTCCCATGGCGACTCCCGTTAGTGTTCGCGTGCGTGGTTAATGGTGTAACGCGGCATCTCAACCACCAGGTCTTCGTCGCTGACGCGAGCCTGACAGCTCAGGCGGCTTTCCGGCTCCAGACCCCATGCTTTATCCAGCATGTCGTCTTCGTCTTCGGTGCTTTCCGCGAGGGAATCAAAACCTTCACGCACAACGCAGTGACAGGTGGTGCAGGCACAGGACTTCTCACAGGCGTGTTCAATCTCAATACCGTTGCGCAGCGCAACGTCGAGAATGGTTTCACCTTGCTTCGCTTCCAGAACTGCGCCATCCGGACACAGGTCCTGATGAGGCAGAAAAACAATCTTTGGCATATTAAACCTCGTCCACGGAATGGCCGGTCAACGCTTTACGGATCGACTGATCCATACGACGTGCGGCGAATTCCTGGGTTTGCTTGTCTACGTTTTTGATTTCATTTTGAATAGCGTCGGCATCGTCACTCGCGGCGGCAGCGCTTAACGCGGCCATCGCGGCATCAATGTCGGCACGCTCTGCGGCGCTTAGCAGCGCGGCATCCGCCGTCAACGCGCTGGTCAAACTCTCCAGCACGCGGGCAGCTTCGACTTTTTGCTCGGCCAGCATGCGCGCCTGCACGTCATGCTCGGCGTAACTCATGGAGTCCTGAATCATGCTGGCAATTTCGCCATCGCTCAGGCCATAAGAAGGTTTCACCTGGATTGAGGATTCAACGCCGGTAGATTTTTCCATTGCCGTCACGCTCAGCAGGCCATCGGCGTCTACCTGGAAGGTGACGCGAATATGGGCCCCGCCAGCGGACATTGCAGGAATGCCGCGCAGCGTAAAGCGAGCCAGTGAACGGCAATCCTGAACAAGTTCGCGCTCGCCCTGCAGCACGTGGATAGCCATCGCGGTCTGCCCGTCTTTGAAGGTGGTGAACTCCTGCGCGCGCGCCACCGGGATGGTGGTGTTACGCGGAATAACCTTCTCAACCAGGCCACCCATCGTTTCCAGGCCAAGCGACAGCGGGATCACGTCCAGCAGCAGCATTTCGCTGTCCGGCTTGTTGCCCACCAGAATGTCGGCCTGAATTGCCGCACCGATGGCAACGACTTTATCCGGGTCGATAGACGTTAACGGGGTGCGGCCAAAGAATTCGCCTACGCGCTCACGCACCAGAGGTACACGAGTCGAGCCGCCGACCATCACCACTTCCAGCACGTCTTCTGCTTCTACGCCCGCGTCTTTTAACGCGCGACGGCAGGACAGCAAGGTACGTTTTACCAGCGAAGAGATAAGGTTGTTAAACTGTTCGCGAGTGACTTCGCCCTGCCAGCCAGCCACTTCCACGCTAGCAGTTGCCGCATCGCTGAGCGCGATTTTTGCTGCAATAGCGGTGTCCAGAAGTTGGCGCTGTACGCGGTCGTCGCTGCGATCGGCAATACCGGCCTGTTCGCGCAGCCAGTCGGCCAGAAGGTGGTCGAAGTCATCGCCGCCGAGGGCGGAATCACCGCCGGTAGCCAGCACTTCAAACACACCGCGGCTAAGGCGCAGGATAGAGATATCAAAAGTACCACCACCCAGATCGTAGACGGCAATCACGCCTTCTTTGCCTGAGTCCAGACCATAAGCGATAGCCGCGGCGGTAGGTTCGTTCAACAGGCGCAGAACGTGCAGGCCAGCGAGGCGTGCGGCGTCTTTGGTGCCCTGACGCTGTGCGTCATCAAAATATGCCGGGACCGTGATAACCACGCCATCCAGTTCCCCTTCCAGCGTTTCAGTGGCGCGGGCAGAGAGTGATTTCAGGATATCGGCAGAGATGCGAATCGGGTTAAGCAGACCGGCGAGCGTTTCAATCATCGGCAGGCCGTTTTCACTGGCCTGCAGGCGATAAGGAAGATGAGGATAACGCGTCTGGATGTCCGCCAGCGAGCGGCCCATCATGCGTTTTACCGAGCTGATAGTGTTAGCAGGATCCTGAGCGGCAAGCGCGCGCGCGTCAAAACCGACCAGATGCCCCTGCTGCTGGTAGTGAACGACGGAAGGCAGCAGGTGGCGGCCTTCGTGGTCAGCAAGCGTTTCCGCCTGGCCGCTACGAACGGTAGCCACCAGCGAGTTGGTGGTGCCAAGGTCGATGCCTGCGGCCAGCCTGCGCTGGTGCGGCGCGGCCATCATGCCTGGCTCACTAATTTGTAATAAGGCCATGTATCGCTTCCAAAAATCGGGCCTGAGTTCAGGCGTTAAAAGTCGAGCAGCTTTTCTTCTAGTTGTTCAATTTGGCTCTGTAATTTGTCGAGGAAACGCAGCTTGCGAACGGTGTCCGCCGCCTGTTCCCACTGCTGGTCATCCAGCTGCTGTACCATCTGCGCGCTGCGGTTTTTCACCATCGTTTTTACGCGAGAGGCAAAGCTTTCAAGCCTATCACTATCTTTTACCCGTTCGATATCATCCAGCTCTTCGCGCAGATCCAGCTGTTCCATCAGGAACGCGGTGTCGCGCACGGTATGCTGTTCATTAGCCAGATCGAAGCCGTTCAGGGACAGGATGTATTCGGCGCGGGCAAGCGGGTGACGCAGCGTTTGCCAGGCCTGGTTGATGGTTGCGGATTGGCTAACGGCCAGAAGCCGTTCCGCCTGAGGGCGGTTGGCGTATTTGTCCGGATGGAACTGGCGCTGCAGTTCCTGGTAACGGCTCGCCAGAAGCTCGGTGTTCAGGGTATAGCCTGGCGTTAGCCCAAACAGGGTAAAATAATCCATAGCAGACTCGGGTTCAGATCAGGTAAGTGCTGTGTGGTAAAGCAAAATCCCCACGGGCCGAAGCCGGTGGGGAGATGCGCAGGATCAGACGTGGAAGCTTTCGCCGCAGCCACACTCGTCCTTCACGTTCGGGTTAGTAAACTTAAACCCTTCGTTAAGGCCTTCTTTCACGAAGTCGAGCTCGGTCCCGTTTAAAAATTGCAGGCTTTTACCATCGACAACCACCTTCACGCCTTTGTCTTCGAACACGGTGTCATCCACCAGCGGTTCGTCTACAAATTCGAGAACATAAGCCATCCCAGAGCAGCCTGAAGTGCGCACGCCCAGACGCAAACCAAACCCTTTACCACGGTTGGTCAGGAAGGCATTTACACGGGCAGCAGCGCTGTCGCTAAGGGTAATCGACATACAACAACCTCAATCAGATATTTAACTCGTCATACTTCGAGCCGCTGCCGGACAGCAAGCTCGAATTAGTGAGAGTTATTTTGTTTCACGTTTGCTTTTGTAATCCGCGATAGCCGCTTTAATTGCGTCTTCTGCAAGGATTGAGCAGTGAATCTTCACCGGCGGCAGTTCGAGTTCGTCTGCGATGTCGGTGTTTTTGATCGCCTGCGCTTCGTCCAGAGACTTGCCCTTCACCCACTCGGTCACCAGCGAGCTGGAAGCAATCGCCGAGCCGCAGCCGTAGGTTTTGAAACGCGCGTCTTCAATGATACCTTCATTGTTGACTTTGATCTGCAACTTCATCACGTCGCCACAGGCCGGTGCACCCACCATGCCGGAACCAACGCTATCGTCGCTGTTGTCGAAAGAACCGACGTTGCGTGGGTTTTCGTAGTGATCAATTACTTTTTCGCTGTAAGCCATTTTTACTTCTCCAGAATCTGAAATCGACGTCCTGACGAACGATCAGTGATGAGCCCATTCGATGGAATTAATATCCACGCCCTGCTTGAACATTTCCCACAGCGGAGAAAGGTCGCGCAGACGGCCGATGGATTTACGTACCAGCTCGATGGTGTAATCGATCTCTTCTTCAGTGGTAAAACGACCCAGAGAGAAACGGATGGAGCTGTGAGCCAGTTCATCGCTCATTCCCAGCGCGCGCAGCACGTAGGATGGCTCGAGGCTAGCGGAAGTACAGGCAGAACCTGAAGAAACCGCGAGGTCTTTCAGCGCCATGATCAGCGACTCACCTTCAACGTAGTTAAAGCTGACGTTCAGGATGTTTGGCGCGCCGTGCTCCAGGTCACCGTTCAGGTAAACTTCTTCCATATCTTTCACGCCGTTCCACAGACGGTTACGCAGCGTGCGCAGACGGGCCATTTCGGTCTCCATCTCTTCTTTTGCGATACGGTAAGCTTCGCCCATGCCGACGATCTGGTGCACAGGCAGCGTGCCGGAACGCATACCGCGCTCGTGACCACCGCCGTGAATCTGTGCTTCGATACGGATACGCGGTTTACGACGCACGTACAGCGCACCGATACCTTTCGGCCCGTAAATTTTGTGGCCAGAGAAGGACATCAGGTCCACTTTAAGCTGGCTCAGGTCGATAGGCAGTTTGCCCACGCTCTGGGTGGCGTCAACGTGGAAGATAATGCCACGGGAACGGCACATTTCGCCGATAGCCGCGATATCCTGCACCACGCCGATTTCGTTATTCACGTGCATGATGGACACCAGAATAGTGTCTTCACGCATGGCGGCTTCCAGCTGCTTCAGGTCAACGATACCGTTGCTCTGCGGCGCCAGATAAGTCACCTCAAACCCTTCACGCTCAAGCTGGCGACAGGTGTCCAGCACGGCTTTGTGTTCGGTTTTTACAGTGATGATGTGCTTGCCTTTCTTCTGATAGAAGTTGGCGGCACCTTTGATAGCCAGGTTGTCTGACTCGGTCGCACCGGAGGTGAAAACGATTTCACGCGGATCGGCACCAACCAGCTCAGCGATTTGGTTACGGGCGATATCAACGGCTTCTTCAGCCTGCCAGCCAAAACGGTGGGAACGGGAGGCCGGGTTACCGAAGGTTCCGTCCATCGTTAAAAACTGCATCATCTTCTCAGCAACACGCGGGTCAACCGGCGTGGTTGCGGAGTAGTCGAGGTAAATCGGTAATTTCATTGCTCTTAAGCTCCGTACATCACTTCAATGCGAAGAATCAGGCTTAAAATATGCTGCCGTTATAGACAGGGAGCACCGCTCCCCCAACCTGATTCTAAAATTCTTGTTCTTCTGCTTATGCGCGCAGTTTGACGTCAATCGCGTCTTGAGAACGGGTGCTGCGATGATTTTCATTGTGCTGACGGTCGGCCACGTCCAGAACTTCCTGGTTATTCACCAGTTCACCGAGGGTGATGTTGTTCAGGAAGCCGGTCAGGCGGTCGCTCAGATCGCGCCACAGCGCGTGGGTCAGGCACTTATCGCCGCCCTGGCAGCCGCCTTTACCCTGACAACGGGTAGCGTCTACGGACTCATCAACGGCGCTGATCACTTCGCCCACGGCGATGCTGCCCGCGTCTTTACCTAACAGATAACCACCGCCAGGACCGCGCACGCTGGCTACCAGGCCATTTTTACGCAAGCGGGAGAACAGCTGCTCCAGATAGGAGAGTGAAATACCCTGACGCTCAGAAATATCAGCCAATGGAACCGGGCCCGATTCAGAGTTCAGCGCAACGTCAAGCATCGCGGTTACGGCATAGCGCCCTTTTGATGTCAGTCTCATGTCTTACTTAACCTCAAATAGCCCCTCGACCCGGGGGTTTTTAAAAGTGTGATTGTCACATAGCAGGACGCAAGTCTGACATTCCTGAGTAAAATGGTCAACTATTTAACCTACCATTTTACTCAAGTATTATTGGCCCGATTTTTTCGGGTTTTCCAACGACGCCAGCATGCCGCGCAGGATGTTTAATTCCTGACTTTCCGGGCGTGCGCGGGTAAACAGACGACGCAGTCGGCTCATCACCTGCCCCGGATGGGTTGGGCGAATAAAACCGCTTTCCTGCAGCGCTTTTTCGAGATGCACGTAGAAACGCTCCAGGTCATCCACTAATGGATAAGGCGCGTCTTCGTCTTCTTTAGGGGCTTCCGGCTGCTCCTGGGTAGCAAGCCAGGCGATACGCACTTCATAGGCGAGGATCTGCACCGCCATAGCCAGGTTAAGCGAGCTGTATTCCGGGTTTGCCTGAATGGCGACGTGGTAATGGCACTTCTGCAGCTCTTCGTTGGTCAGGCCCACGCGCTCGCGGCCAAACACGATAGCGACCGGCGCATGCTGCGCTTCGCTGATGCTTTTCAGGCCGCATTCGCGCGGGTCAAGCATCGGCCACGGCAGCGTACGGGAGCGCGCGCTGGTGCCGACCACCAGGCTGCATCCTGCCAGCGCCTCATCGAGGGTATCGACAATCTGAGCATCGCCAATCACGTCGCTGGCACCGGCCGCCAGGGCGATGGCCTGGGAGTCAGGTTTTACCAGCGGATTAACCAGCCAAAGGTTAGTTAAGCCCATGGTTTTCATAGCACGAGCCACGGAGCCCATGTTGCCGGTATGGGAGGTTTCAACCAGCACGATTCGTACGTTTTGCAGCATTATCATTCACAGCCTGGGAAGAATATCGCAATATCTTATCATATCCCTGGGACATATTCCGAACGCTCTGCTATACTCCGCCGCGATTTCCGTTCTTTAACATCCAGCGAGAGAGACCGATGCAACATCCTATGTTGACCATCGCCGTGCGTGCTGCGCGCAAGGCGGGTAATGTAATTGCCAAACACTACGAAACACCAGACTCCGTAGAAAGCAGTCAGAAAGGCAGCAATGACTTTGTGACTAACGTCGATAAAGCCGCGGAAGCGATTATTATCGAAACAATCCGCAAATCTTACCCGCAGCACACCATCATCACCGAAGAAAGCGGTGAACATGCAGGCGAAGATAAGGACGTGCAATGGGTTATCGATCCGCTGGATGGCACCACCAACTTCATCAAACGTCTGCCACACTTCTCCGTTTCTATCGCTGTTCGTATTAAAGGCCGCACTGAAGTTGCCGTTGTTTACGATCCAATGCGTAACGAACTGTTCACCGCTACCCGCGGCCAGGGCGCTCAGCTTAACGGCTACCGTCTTCGCGGCAGCAACGCTCGCGACCTGGACGGCACCGTACTGGCGACCGGCTTCCCGTTCAAAGTGAAGCAGCACGCTCCTTCTTACATCAACATCGTTGGCAAACTGTTCACCCAGTGTGCAGACTTCCGTCGCACCGGTTCCGCTGCGCTGGACCTGGCCTACGTTGCCGCTGGCCGCGTGGACGGTTTCTTCGAAATTGGCCTGAAGCCATGGGATTTCGCCGCAGGCGAACTGCTGGCTCGTGAAGCGGGCAGCATCGTGTGTGATTTCACCGGCGGCCATAACTACCTGACAAGCGGCAACATCGTGGCAGGTAACCCGCGCGTAGTGAAAGCCATGCTGGCAACCATGCGTGATGAACTGAGCGAGGCGCTGAAGCGCTAAGCTTTTTTGCCTCCCCTTCGTTATCAGATAAGAGGCAAAAACAAAAATCCCCTCAGCCTTTGCGGCGAGGGGATTTTTTTATGCCCTTATTCTCAAGCACGGTCAGAAAGGCCGAATACCTCTCGCCATCGGCTGTGCACTCAGCCACATAATCAGCGCGGCCACGACCAGGATCACGCCCCCCGCCAGCGCCAGCGTTGACCAGCCCACCTGCCGCCAAAGTACCGGCGCCCGATTGCCGCTTAACCGAACCGCCAGCGAGCGGAAGCTGTGCACCAGCAGCGCCAGGCCGGAAATCGTGATTGAGGTGCCCGCCGCCATCGCCAGCGCAGAAAGCACGCCCCAGCTAAAGACCCCGATAACCTTGCTGAACAGCAGCACCATAATCGCGCCTGAACAAGGACGCATGCCCATAGACAGGACGATCATCAGCCTGGCCCGCCAGTCGCTCCCCGCTGCCAGCTGTTTTTCATCCGGGACGTGCTGATGCCCACAGCCGCAGTTAGCGTCATGCACATGATGCGGCGTAAACGAGGTAAATTTAGGTTTGTGGCGCAGCTGAACGCGTAAGCGGCGTAAAGCACGCCAGCTCAGCAAAACGCCCAGCGCGCCGACCAGCAGATAGCTACCTTTCTCAAGCCAAAAACTGCTGAGATGAAGCTGGCGCGACGGCAGGGCCAACACGCCCAGCACCACAACCACCAGCGCAATAGCCACCAGCCCCTGTAATAAAGAGGCGGCAAAAGTCAGCCCCAGACTACTTTTGAGCTTTGAAGGGTGCGTAGCAAGCCAGGTCGTAATAACAATTTTTCCGTGTCCCGGCCCCAGCGCATGCAGCACGCCATACACAAAGCTGAACGAGAGCAGCGACAGGCCCGCCCGGGCAGGGTTTTCGGCCACCTGACGCAGCAGCCCGCTCAATTCCTGATTGATTGAGCGCTGCCAGCCGGCGGAACTAAGCAGGATTTGTGGCCAGTAGAGCCACAGGGCGTAAAGCCCGGCGGCGGCAAGCAGAATAAACAGCGCCAGCGGCCACAGGTGGGCCCAACGGCGGACGGGAGAAGATACGGCAATTACTGACATGTTAGCGTCACCTCCTGAGCAAACTGCTTGCCAAGGTCCATGTCCTCCGGCGGCGCATCGGCTTTATCCAGCGACTGCGCGAACAGCAGCGTCTCTTCGCTCGGTTTCGGCGTATGAACGGAAATTTTACAGCTTGAGGCCAGCGTCTGCGGCAAATGCACGTCCGTATCGTGGTCGTAGCTCATGTCGACAAAATAGGTCGGGTCGAAGGTCGAGAAGCGATAAGTCTGCCCTTTCAGCGGCTGAGGGTGCGCCAGCGGCAGCACAAACGTCAGCAGCGCCTGATGATTGCTGCGGCTCAGGCCATACTGCGGCGGCAAATTGCCAAACTTCACCTTCTCTTTGTTATGCCAGAACTCGGTAAAATAGTGCTGCCCCAGCACGTTGGCCATCACCTCGGCGGCCAGCTTTTTCCACACCGGAGAATCCGGCTTTGCGTCGCCTGCGTCATACAACAGATCTGCTGAAGTAATATCGTCCATCGTCCACTGCATTTTTAACCCCGTCAGCTGCCCCTGCTCAACCACGGGCGTGGTGACAATAGAGATAAAACTGTGGGGATGTGCCTGCACGCTCGCCGCCGAAAGCCCCACCACCAGCATGGCTACTCCCTTCAGGCTGATTCTTTTGTCGCTCATGCTTCCCTCAAGATTTAAATTCTGTGAGCCAGCCGAAATTCCGTGATGAAAAACTAAAAAGGCCAATATATGCACCAAAAACTTTAGCTATTCTTAACTTCTGACACCAAATCCAGGACTGCCAGATGATGACTTTACTGACGCCGCCACCATCTGTGCTCTCCAGTTCACAGCGCCGTTGCCACCTGCTTTTAATGCTCTACCTTCCGGATCAGAGCGTTACGCCGGAGCTCATTGCCAGCATTAATGGCGTGGACCAGACGCAAACCCTGCAAGATATAGCCGACACGGGCCACGAGATCCAGAGTTATCACCGTCTCTCCCTGGCTCAGTTGCAGGACGGCAGCTATCGGATTGAAGGCACAGCGCTCGACCGTCGACTCTGCCTGCTGCACTGGCTGAGAAGATCGCTACGTCTTTGCCCGCAGTTTGTGCAGCAGCACTTCAGCCCGGCGTTAAAATCTCAGCTAAACCAGCTCGGAATAATCAAGGCGCTGTATGATGAAACCAATTTACGTGCGCTGGTCAATCTGTGCGCCCGCCGGTTAAAAAGGCAGTACGACAGCCGGGACAGCCAGTTTCTGACGCTGTTTTTACAATACTGTCTGCACCAGCATCATTCCGGCAACGCCCCCATCCTGACGCAGCAGCAGCGCGAATGGAACCAGCAGCGACCTGAGTTTTTTGTCGCCCAGGAAATCGCTCGCCACTGGAAGCGCCGCGTAATGCAGCCCGCGGATATCGACGAACAGCATTTCCTGGCGCTGCTGTTTCAGCTACTCAGGATCCCTGACCCGATTAATGATGAGCACGAACAAGACGCGCGTTTACACAACGAGATAGCGCGGATGATCGAGCGGTTCCGCAGGCAGGCTGGGCTCTCTTTTAGCGACGAGCAGGGGTTAAGCGACCAGCTTTACATTCACCTGGCCCAGGCGCTTAATCGCTGTCAGTTCAACATTGGTATTGACCACAGCCTGCCCGAAGAGATAACCCGCCTCTATCCGCGCCTGATGCGAACCTCGCGAGAGGTGCTTGCTGAGTTTGAACAACATTACGGTATCCAATTTTCCGATGCGGAAACGGGCCTGGTGGCGGTGATCTTTGGCGCATGGCTGATGCAGGAAAGTGATATTCAGGAAAAGCAGGTACTCCTGCTGACCGGCGATGACCAGGCTCTGGAAGAGAAAATCGAGCAGCAGCTGCGCGAGTTAACCCTGCTGCCGTTGAATATTAAACATCTGGCGGTACAGCAATTTCAAAGCCAGGGCGCGCCGCGAGAAGTGGTGCTGGTCATTACGCCTTATGCCACCTCGCTACCGCTGTTTTCTCCCCCACTCATTCATGCCACGCTGCCGCTGGGAGATCACCAGCAGCAGCGGATAAAAGAGCTACTTGAGGCCTAGCTGCCTGCGGTCACTTTTGGCCGCAGGAATAGCGCAGGCATGGCGACCAACGCCATTACCCAGAACATTCCCCCCTGCAGGTGCTGATAGAGGAAGCCAGAGAAAATCGTCATCACGGCGATACCCCCGCCCATCGCCACGGCGGAATAAACGGCCTGCAGGCGAATCACGTCGCCGCCTTTACGTGCAGAGATATAGCGCATCGCCGCCAGGTGGCAAACGGTGAAGCTGCCGCAGTGCAGGATCTGCGCGACAATCAGCCACGGAAGTTCAGTGGTGGATGCCATCAGGCTCCAGCGAACAATACCGGTAACGGTGGACAGCAGCAGCAGATCCCGGGCGCTCCAGCGGCGGAACAGTTTGTTACTGAGGGCGAAGATAACGATTTCTGCCACTACGCCAAGCGACCATAAATAGCCCACCACCGAAGCAGAATAACCTGAGCTCTGCCAGTAAATGGCGCTAAAGCCGTAGTAGGCCGCGTGTGCCCCTTGCAATAGCGAAACGCAGGCCAGAAAACGCCAGGCGCTTCGGATCAATGCTTTCCAGGCAGGCCAGCCCGCCGACGCCTGATGCCGGGCTTCGCCCTGCGGCATAATGGAAGGCCGCAGCATCATGCCGATCAGCATTGACGCCGCGCCGATAGTCAGCAACACCAGAATAGCCTGATAGCTGAATTCGCTCACCAGCTTGCCGGTAATCGCCGAGCCGATGACAAATGCCAGCGACCCCCACAACCGCACACGGCCGTAATCCATAGTGATTTGCCGCTGCCAGGTACCCGCCAGCGCATCGGTTAGCGGCACCAATGGCGAGAAAAACAGGTTAAAACCTACCATCGTCAACAGTAGCCAAAGTGCGGCATGGCCTAACCAGAAACCGGCAGCAAAAATTAAGGTGGCAAGGGCTAATAAACGAAGGGCAAAAACAAGACGGGAAGGATCGGTCACGCGTGGAGCTAACAACAAACTGCCGAGGAAACGGGCGATTAACCCTGAGCCTAACAGTAATCCGATAGTTTCAGGGGGAAGCCCGACGCCTTTGAGCCAGACGCTCCAGAAGGGCAGAAACACGCCATAGCTAAAGAAATAGGTAAAGTAGCTGAGCGCCAGCCAGCGCGTGGAATGCAAAACCATGATCCCTCCCGTTTTGGAGGCGATAGTGTCGGGGATAGTCGGCCAGCATGCAAGCAAACATTAACAGAGCGATAACACACATCAAAGCAGTGGATATTACGCGCTAGCTCACCTCAACCTCCATCGCCAGGTTCGTTGACTGGCCGGATTCCAGCATCACTAAACCGGGCATTCCCGCCTGGTTGTGCGCGTTGACCGGGTGCGTTTGAGGCTCCAGGCAAATAAACGGCTGGTCTGCCATTCTGAACACCATTAAATAAGGCGTAGGGCTGCGCAGGCAAACTCGCATGTCCGAATGCTCAATCAGGGCGAGCCCGCTCCAGCCTGAGTACCCCACGTTAAGCCATTTGTTCTCCGGCGTTTTGGCGCGGGAAAAATCAGTTTGAGGGGTGAACGTTCCTTCCCAGGCCAAAGGCAAATGACGTTCGCCTTCGGGCCAGAAGCCGCTGGCGGAAAACTGCACCCGGCTGCCCGGCTCCAGCGCAAAATACGGATGCAGCCCCAGGCCGTAAATCATCGGCTTATCGCCGGTGTGCGTTAACTCAAGCTGGGCTAACAGCCGGTTGCCCGCCAGCCGGTAGCTCAGATTCGCCAGATAGTGAAAGCCGCAGGCATGCTGGCGACACAAACTTAATGTCAAACGATCTTCATCGTGATGCTCAACGTCCCAACGCTTTAGCCAGCCGTCTCCGTGCAGAAAGAAATGCTCGTCGGCAGGGCTGTCAGGCAGCAAAATCCGCTCGCCGTGCAGCTGAAAGGCGTTCCCGGCAACCCGATTCGCCAGCGGCAGCATGGGAAACAGGGCCGGTTTAGCCGGATGAAAAACCGCTTTCCCGTGCGTCAGAGATTCAAAGCTGAGGACTGACGCCCCTTGCGGGGCGACGGCTAAACGGAGAAAAGCATTTTGCAGATGCAGCACGTCCATTAACGTAGCGCCTTTGCCGTAGGCGCTGGCGAGGCATGTACTCGCCCTTCGGCCAGCTGCTGCTCCAGCGCTTCAAGGCTCACGCCTTTGGTTTCCGGCACGAAACGACGCACGTAAATAAATCCAGCGGCGCAGATAACGCCATAAAGGAGGAAGCTACCGGATGCGCCCAGGCCTGCATTGAGCAGCGGGAAGGTGTAAGTCAGCAGGAAACAGGCCACCCACAGCGCTAATGTGCCCAGCGACATCGCCAGGCCGCGAACGCGGTTGGGGAAAATTTCCGACAGCAGCACCCAGGTCACCGGCGCCAGCGTCAGGGCATAGGTAGCGATAGCGGCCAGCACCAGAATCAGCACCGGCAACCCCAGAATGCCAAGGCCGTAAGCCGCACCAATCAGCGCATAGATAATGGTCAACCCTGCGGCACCGAACAGCATCAGTTTACGGCGACCGATTTTGTCCACCAGCGGCAGCGCGGCCACGGTAAACACCAGGTTAATCAAACCGGTAGCCACAATCGATTTCAACGTGCTGTTAATATCAAACCCGGCGGAGGCAAATATCTCCTGCGCATAGTTGAAGATGACGTTAATCCCGCACCACTGCTGGAACACCGCCAGCACCATACCAATCACGATGATCGGGCGAACCTTCGGCTCCCACAGCGCGGACCACGATACTTTTTGCGTGTCCTTGCTTAACGTTTCCTGAATATCTTTTAGCGTTTCATCGGCATAGCTTTTACTGCCGATGCGGCTCAGCATCTGGTGAGCGCGTTCGCTTTTCCCGGCACGCACCAGCCAGCGCGGTGATTCAGGCACAAAGAACATCAGGATCAAAAACGCCGCAGCAGGCACTACGCCCGAGCCAAACATCCAGCGCCAGCCCGCCTGTCCGTTCCAGCTCGCGCTGATTTCCTGCATCGTTGCGTGGCTGGCGACCGGTTCGGCGATCATCAGATTGATAAGCTGCGCCGCCAGCACTCCGATAACAATGGTGAGCTGGTTGACCGCGACAAAACGCCCGCGCTGCGCGGCCGGGCTAATTTCTGCGATATACATCGGGCTAAGCGCCGAAGCCAGGCCGATGCCCACCCCGCCGACAATACGCCATACAACAAACAGGTCGAAGTTGCTTGCAACCGCCGTGCCCCAGGCTGAGATGGTAAATAGCAGCGCGGCAATAATAAGGGGGATTTTGCGGCCAAACTTATCGGCGCACCAGCCGGAGAACAGCGCCCCGATAACACAGCCCACTAACGCGGAACTCATCGCCCAGCCGGAAACGGCCGGATCGGTAATCGAGAAATAGGCTTCGTAAAAAGGTTTTGCCCCGCCGATAACCACCCAGTCATAACCAAACAACAGCCCGCCACAGGCGGCCACCAGACAGATGGTCCAGACGTAACCCATGCGTAATTGCGATTGCATACGTTCCATGGTCGATCCTCATCTTGTATTTGTAGGGTAAGGGGCGGGCGCTCATCGTCGCCCGCGAATTATGGTTAGAACACGCCGGTACTAAGGGCCTGACGCAGCAGATGCGCTTTGTCGTGTGCCGGGTTAATCGCCAGCAATTCCTTCACCAGTTGATTGAACGTGGCGATATTCCCCAGGCCGAGTTGCCCAAGCGCCTCAACAAACAGACAATGCTGACGATGCTGCCTGCGCGAATCTCCGTTAAGCGCAATCAGGTCCGGCAGAGAAACGGCGAAGAAGTCGGCCTCAACCACGTCTTCCCTGTGCTCCTGAGCCCAGTCGATAAACGCCCTGAACTGCTGGTGAGCCACTTCGATCTCGCCCAGTTGCTTGCGGGCCATAGCCTGATAGAAGAGGTAATCCACCGGCTGATCGTTGTAATAGCGCCCAGCGGCTAAAGAGCTCCCGCCTTTCAACGCCTCGTGGTAGCAAGATTTGGCCAGCTCGTTACGCTGCTGAAGCTGCGCGCAGCGGCCAAGGAGATACCAGATATCGTTATCGGTTTGCCCGACCAGGCGACCTTCACCGAGGTTTTCCGGGTAGCTCAGCGCCTGTTGTAGCAATTCCTCCGCCTGGCCATATTTGCCGTCAGCCATGTTTGCGAGGGCACGACGCTGCTGGTTGATCAGATACTGCCCCGTCACTTTGCCTTCGCCCCCTTCCCACGGATGGAACTTGCGCTCCGCCAGGACGTTAGCGGCTTCGCCATGCTTGCCGTGAAGGTGCCACAGGCTGAGTAACTCGGCGGTCAGATCGTCACGCTTCAGCGCCACCTCACGTTTCGCCTCAAGGCGAGCCAGACGCTCATCCGACGAGCGGCCGTTCAGCTTAAGCAGGAAGTCGAGTTCGAACAGGAAGCGGGCATTCTCTGGCTCAAGCTCCACCGCACGTTGCAGCAGGGCTTCAGCTCGTTTCGCGTCCTGTTCTTTATTCCAGGCATGGATAGCCAGCACGCGCTGGACGGCGGCGAACTCCGGCATCTGCTCTACGCAGAACGCCCAGCAGCCAAGAGCTTCAGCGTAGCGGCGCTTGCTGTACCAGAAGCAGCCCAGCAGATATTGCGCAAAGCCATCCTGCGGCAAACGCATCAGCATCTGCACTTCATCCAGCGTGTTAGGGAAACGAACGCGGGCGGTAAATCTTTCGCGAGCCTGAGCCAGATAGCGCTGCTGTCGTTGCGGGTCGGATTCGAGCGAGGCCTGCCACAGCAGCGGCATGGCCTCCTGAGCATTGAGTACCGCCAGCAGCTCACGGGCGGCGGTTTCTGCGCCAAAGCTCATCAGCCAGCCGGCCAGCACGCTGGCGTTAGTGCCACGCTGCCCGGTGACCTGCAGCAGTTTTTGCTTGTCGCCTTCGTTTTGCGTAATGGCCCAGCGGGCATAATGCAGGGCATAGCTCAGCGGCCAGGCTGCCAGCTGCTGTTCAGTCCACGCCAGCGCGGCGTTTTTTTCACCCTGCTGATGCAGCGCCAGCGCTTTTAGCGCCATCGCAAGGTTATTAGAGGCGTTGAACTGCAGGCTTTGGGACACCAGCGTTAATGCGCGAGCGGTTTCCCCTTTGCGCATCGCCAGGCGTGCCAGGGCATAAAATGCTGCATCCCGGCAGTTGCCGCTCCAGCTTGCCTTGTAGTAATCGTCGAAGGCTCCTTCGTCGTCTCCCAGACGCTCTTTCGCCGAGCCTCGCAGCTGGCTGGCATCGCCGTTTTGCGGGTTTTTGTTCAGGCGATGGGCGCGTTTCAGCGCCGCATCGGCATGCTCTTTCGCCTTCTGCCAGTTACCCCGGTTAAATTCGAGCGTCCCCTGCGCGACGTTGCTGCGGTAATCGAGCGGATCAATGTCCAGCGCTCGCTGGTAGTAGTCGAAGGCCGAACGGCTGGCGTGAAGATACTGCTCCAGGTGCTGACCAATGAAATAAAGCTCGTCGCAGTTATCAATCTGTTCGGGCTTAGCCGGCGCCTGCGCCGCCTGCGGCAGAGGCAGCTCTTCAGCAATGTGCTCAAGGTAGCTCAGCAGCGCTTCGCCACGTTCGTTAAGCAAGGTGAGCGTTAACCGCTGTGGCCAGTCGTCCGCCAGCTGATGCTGCCAGGCTTCCGCCGGCTTCAGGCTCAACGGAGATTGCCATAGGATTTGACCATCGCTTTCAAGGCGCAGCGTGACCTGCTCCAGCGGGGAAATCGCATAGACGCCAAGCGCTAACTTCCCTTGCTGGCGTTCGAGCTTGATTGCCGCCTCGGTATTGGCATTTTGCAGCGTGCCCAGCTTGCTGTAAGGCAGGAAGTTTTGCACAAACACTTTTTCTTCAAACGGCGCCAGCCAGGTGAAGTCCGGCTGGTTGTCGGTGAACACGCCGGTCATTAGCTCAATGTACGGGCCGTTGGTGTCGGTCAGGTTGCGATCCCAGGCCAGGCCAAAGTCGCAGTTGCCCCAGGTCCACTGCTTTTTGCCCGGTGACACATGGTGATCGGCAATGTGCAGCAGCCCGCCCTGCTCGCCGTGGTGATAGGCCCCCACGAAATCGTAATCGGACTTATCGGCCATAAAGGAGGTTGGCACGGGAATATTTTTGTAGCGGGAGATGTCCACGCCTGCGGAGTAATCCACCTTGTAATAGGTGCCGTGGGCAATCGGGAAAGCGGAAACGTCGCGTTTGCCGTGGTCAAACACCGCGGTAACGTCCGGCGGGAACACGCTTTGGTGCTCGTCACCGCCCTTCACCGCCGGGTTAGCCCACCACAGGAAGTGGCGCGGCGTGGCGTTGCCGTTAAAGACTATACCGGTAATTTCAATCAGCGCTTTTTCAGGGTAAAGCGTAAAGCCGGTCATCACCTGCAGGCCGCGCATAGGTTCAACTTCACCCAGCCAGACGGTTTGCGCCCCGCTTTCGTGCTGCTGGAAGGTGACGTCCACCGGCATGAAGGTGGTCGGGCGGTGGTGCTGCGGCCAGTTAAATTCGATCCCGCCGGAAATCCACGGCCCCACCAGGCCAACCAGAGCAGGTTTTACCACCTCGTTGTAGTAAACGAAGTCGCGCTCCATCACTTTATCCCAGGCGCGATGAATTCGTCCGCCCAGCTCCGGCAGCAGCATGACGCGAATAAAATCATTCTCCAGCCATACCGCCTGATACTCACGCATTTCGCGCTTGCCGGTCAGCGTATCAATCACACCGTAAGGGTAAACCGCCCCGGAAGAGCCCTGGTAGACGCGATGCTCGAGGAACATCGGGTTAGGGTCTTCTGCGCCGGTGGTCCATGTGGGGAGTGAAATCGTTTCCTGCCAGACTTTTACCGCTCCGTACATAGCAACTCTCCAGTAAACAAATAATAGTGAATGGGGTGTTGCCAACAGTTTGAAACAGCCTCTTATGATTTAATCGCTTAATGCTCACGCAATACAGTTAACGAGGTTTAGTGAAATGCAGGAGTCAGGTCTCAACAATCAGCGGGTGCGCCAGCTCAATCGGCAAACCCTGATGAAGCTGGTATGGCGGCACAAGCGGCTGAGTAAATCGCAGTTTGCCCAGCATACCGGGCTGTCCATACCTGCGGTGAGCAACATCCTTGAAGAACTGGTGGAAGAGGGAAAGCTCAGCCATTCCAGCGAAAACCTCAGCAGCCGGGGGCTTAACGGCGGCAGCTATCAGATCCCACCGGAGGGGGATTACATTCTTTGCATGAACGTCACCCCCACCAGCATTGAAAGCCAGCTCTGTAGCGCGCAGCTCTCGCCAATAGAGGCGTTTGAACGTCGTTCAATTTCCGCCCCGTCTCCCCAGGCTTTATTAACCGTAATTGAAGCCATCTGGCATCAGCGGCGCAAAAGCTGGCCGAAGAAAACCATTAACCTTGCGCTGGGGATCCATGGGCAGGTCGATCCGGTTACCGGCGTGTCGCAGACCATGCCCCAAGCTCCGTGGCGCGAGGCGGTGGAAATTAAGTATCTGCTGGAAGAAAAGCTCGGCGTCACGGTGCTGCTGGATAACGACTGCGTGATGCTGGCGCTGGCGGAGAAATGGCAAAACGCCGGGAATCGGGAGGATTTTTGTGTGCTCAATGTCGACTACGGCATCGGCTCGTCGTTCGTTATCAACGGGCAAATTTATCGCGGCAATCTCTACGGCAGCGGACAGATTGGCCACACTATCGTCAACCCCGACGGCATGGCGTGCGACTGCGGCCGCTATGGCTGCCTGGAGACCGTGGCCTCGCTAAGTGCGCTAAAAAAACAGGCCCGCATCTGGCTCAAAACGCATCCCGAGGCGCAGCATCATGACCCGGAAAGGCTAACCTCCCGGCAGCTGGTTCAGGCGCTGCATGCAGGTGATGAAAGAGTGGCTCGCTGGGTGGAAGATTCAGCCAATGCGATTGGGCTTAGCCTGTATAACTTCCTTAATATCCTCAACATTAATCAAATCTGGTTCTATGGACGCAGCTGTGAGTTTGGTGACGGCTGGCTGAACACGATTAAGCAGCGCATCGGCTTTACACCGTTCGATCATGGCGATGCCTTAAACACTCATGCTACGCAGATAAATTTCGGCCAACTTACGCGCGCGCAGCAGGTCATGGGGATAGGGTATTTATATGCTGAAGCCGAGTTGATGGAATAAAACATTCACTAACACAAACAATATGGTAGAGACGTAGCGGCAATGGCAGGCTCGGGTTTTGTGTATTAACTTTAACTTGAGTCCACTACAGGCGAGCCCGCTATGAACACACTACGCTATTTCGATTTTGGTCAATCACGTTCTCTGATCCTGCTTATTGCTCGTATTGCGTTGATTCTGCTGTTCATTATTTTCGGCCTGCCGAAGATCAGCGGATTCAGCGGCACCGTTGAGTATATGGCCCATCTTGGTACTCCCTTACCAACGCTTGCTGCCACAATTGCGGTCTTTATGGAAGTCGTTGCCGCTATCCTGGTCATTATTGGGTTCTTTACCCGTCCGCTGGCCATTTTGTTTGTGTTTTATACCCTCGGGACGGCGATTATCGGCCACCACTACTGGAATATGACCGGCGACGCGGTGATGCCGAATATGATTAACTTCTATAAAAACATCAGCATAGCTGGCGGATTCCTGCTGCTTGCGGTCGCTGGTCCGGGCGCAATTTCCGTAGACAGGCGCTAAAAATCATCCATTACCCAGGCCGCTCGCGCGGCCTTTTTTATCGGTGACAAACAGCCGTACTATTTGGGGCAAAACATTTACAAAGTGTTCCACAAGACATCTCTCGATCGCATGAAATGCCGGCAACAGGCAACAAACGCATGGGAAACCTGCGCCAAAAAATGGGGCCTGAAAGAAACGGTAGTATCCCCGGCGGCAAGGCCGGTTCAAGCCAGACCTTGCTCCATAAATGCGAAAGGCTCCCAACCGGGAGCCTTTTTTCATTCCAGTTTAACGATTATGCGTAAACCGGGAAGCGGGCACAGATATCCAGCACTTTACTTTTAACGCGCTCAATGACCGCTTCGTCATTGATGTTGTCCAAAACGTCACACATCCAACCGGCCAGTTCTTTCACTTCTGCTTCTTTAAAGCCGCGGCGAGTCACAGCCGGAGAACCGATACGGATACCGGAAGTCACGAACGGGCTCTTCGGATCGTTCGGTACGCTGTTTTTGTTCACGGTGATATTGGCGCGGCCCAGGGCAGCATCCGCTTCTTTACCGGTCAGGTTTTTGTCCACCAGATCCAGCAGGAACAGGTGGTTTTCAGTCCCGCCGGAGACCACTTTGTAGCCACGGTTCAGGAACACTTCCACCATCGCTTTGGCGTTTTTGGCAACCTGCTGCTGGTAAACCTTGAACTCTGGCTCCATGGCTTCTTTCAGCGCTACGGCTTTCGCGGCGATCACGTGCATCAGCGGGCCGCCCTGCGCGCTTGGGAATACGGCAGAGTTCAGTTTCTTGTAAAGATCTTCGTCGCCACCCTTCGCCAGGATCAGGCCACCGCGTGGACCCGCCAGGGTTTTGTGGGTGGTCGTGGTCACAACGTGAGCGTGTGGAACCGGGTTCGGGTAAACGTCTGCGGCAATCAGACCCGCAACGTGCGCCATGTCAACGAACAGGTAAGCGCCGATGCTGTCTGCGATTTCACGCATTTTTGCCCAGTCAACAATGCCGGAGTAGGCAGAGAAGCCACCGATGATCATCTTCGGCTTGTGCTCTTTAGCCTGCTTCGCCATGTCTTCGTAGTCAATTTTACCGGACTCATCAATACCGTAAGGGATGATGTTGTACAGTTTTCCGGAGAAGTTAACCGGGGAGCCATGAGTCAGGTGGCCGCCCTGCGCCAGGTTCATACCCAGCACGGTATCGCCCGGCTGCAGCAGCGCGGTATATACCGCGAAGTTAGCCTGGGAGCCAGAGTGCGGCTGCACGTTTGCATAGTCGGCGCCAAACAGCGCTTTCGCACGGTCAATGGCCAGCTGCTCAACGATATCCACGTATTCGCAACCGCCGTAGTAACGTTTGCCAGGGTAACCTTCAGCATATTTGTTAGTCAGCTGAGAACCCTGAGCCTGCATCACGCGTGGGCTGGTGTAGTTTTCGGAGGCGATCAGTTCAATGTGCTCTTCCTGACGTACTTTCTCTTGCTCCATGGCCTGCCACAGTTCGGCATCGTAATCGGCAATGTTCATTTCACGCTTTAACATTCGCATCTCCTGACTCAGCTAACGGTAAAAATTTTACTGCAATGAGGGGGCCCTTTTGGGCGACGGGCAACAGTGTAAACCGAAACCCTTCCTGGTGATAGGGCTTGACAGAGGTTTTTACGCAAACGATTACCCAGGCATGAAATCAGGCTTTCAGGCAATAAAAGAAGCGTTATTTTGGCGGATATTTCTTCATCAACGAGATGCGTATTTTTCATGTTCTGTGACCTCAGTCGTTAACAACGATAACCCATTTACAACATAAGGCCATTTCTATAAGATGCATTTTAAATGCAATTTATACATTAAGCTGTTTATGGAGACCGCCATGCTAGACGCACAAACCATCGCTGTTGTTAAGTCGACTATCCCTCTGTTGGCCGCAACCGGCCCAAAACTCACCGCACATTTCTACGAGCGGATGTTCAGTCATAACCCTGAGCTGAAAGAGATCTTTAACATGAGCAACCAGCGCAACGGCGACCAGCGTGAAGCGCTGTTCAACGCCATTTGCGCTTATGCAACAAACATTGAAAACCTTGCCGCGCTGCTGCCTGCGGTAGAGAAAATCGCCCAGAAGCACACCACCTTCCAGATAAAGCCAGAGCAGTACAACATTGTTGGCGGCCACCTGCTGGCAACGCTCGACGAACTGTTCAGTCCTGGCCAGGAAGTGCTGGATGCCTGGGGCAAAGCCTATGGCGTTTTGGCTCAGGTATTTATTACCCGCGAGTCAGAAATTTACCAGGACAATGCGGCTAAACAGGGGGGCTGGGAAGGCACACGCCCCTTCACCATCGTTGAGAAAAAAGAGCAAAGTTCCCTGATAACCAGCTTTGAACTGATTCCTCTCGACGGCGGCCCGGTGGCGGATTATCAACCGGGGCAATACCTTGGCGTCTGGCTGAAGCCTGCCGGTTTTCCGCATCAGGAAATTCGCCAGTACTCTTTGACCCGCCAGCCGAACGGCAAAAGCTACCGCATCGCCGTTAAGCGTGAAAATAAAGGTATGGTCTCAAACTGGCTGCACAATCATGCTCAGGCGGGGGATCGCGTGCATCTTGCCTCACCGGCAGGTGATTTCTTTATGGACGTCAAACCAGAAACGCCGGTGACGCTGATTTCCGCAGGCGTTGGCCAAACGCCAATGCTCGCGATGCTCGACACGCTGGCCAACAGCGGCCATCAGGCGCAGGTAAACTGGCTGCACGCTGCCGAACATGGCGAGGTCCACGCGTTTAACGAAGAAGTGAAAGGGCTTGGCGCTAAGCTGCCGAAGTTTGAAAGCCATGTCTGGTACCGCGAGCCGTCCGCACTGGATCGTGAACAGGCGCGTTTTAACCGCACAGGGCTGATGAATTTGCTGGAAATTGAAGGGCAATTAAGCGACCCGGCGATGCAGTTCTACCTCTGCGGCCCGATAGGCTTTATGCGCTTTGCCGCGGAACAGCTGGTGAAGATTGGCGTGGATAAAGACAGCATTCACTATGAGTGTTTTGGCCCGCACAAGGTGATGTAGTTCAGTACTAATTCCCCTCACCCCAGCCCTCTCCCCAAAGGGGCGAGGGGGTAAAAAAAACCGTTTATGCCAAAGAGGCAAGTAAGTCGTTTTCCCCTCTCCCTTCCAGGGTGAGGGTAAAAACCTAAATCAAATCGCCGCGTCGTCTTCTTCACCGGTACGAATACGCACTACGCGTGCCACATCGAAGACGAAAATCTTACCGTCGCCGATCTTGCCGGTCTGGGCAGTACGAATAATAGTGTCCACGCAGGTATCAACGATGTCGTCGGTGACCACGATTTCAATTTTTACTTTTGGCAGAAAATCCACCATATATTCGGCACCGCGATACAGCTCGGTGTGGCCTTTCTGACGGCCAAAGCCTTTGACTTCGGTCACCGTCATGCCGGTAATACCTACTTCAGCCAGCGCTTCACGCACATCATCCAGTTTGAAAGGTTTAATAATCGCATCAATTTTTTTCATGGTATTACCGGTGTCCCCGCGCGGCGTCTCGTACTGTTAGTAATCGGTTGCTCACACTACCACAGCCTACTCTTTAAAGTCATTGGCCTCGAGTTCATGCCTGGCCAGTAATTTATAAAATTCGGTTCGGTTACGCCCCGCCATACGTGCCGCATGGGTGACATTCCCTTTGGTTATTTGCAGCAGCTTACGTAAGTAGTTTAGTTCGAACTGGTTACGCGCTTCGACAAATGTCGGTAATGCGGTGTTTTCACCTTCCAGCGCCTGCTCCACCAGCGCTTCACCGATCACCGGTGCCGACGTCAACGCCACGCACTGCTCGATGACGTTGACTAACTGGCGCACGTTACCTGGCCAGCTCGCCGTCATTAGCCGTTTCATGGCGTCGGTAGAAAAGCTGCGAACAAACGGCTTATGCCGGTCAGCGGACTGGCGTAATAAATGATTCGCCAGCAGTGGGATATCCTCAGCGCGTTCATGCAGCGCAGGTATCTTCAGGTTTACGACGTTCAGACGATAGAAGAGATCTTCACGAAACTCACCGCGCTCCATCGCCTTAGGCAGGTCGCGGTGCGTGGCGGAGATAATGCGCACGTCAATGTCCAGGTCGCGGTTACTGCCCAGCGGCCGAACTTTCCGCTCCTGCAGAACGCGCAGCAGCTTAACCTGAAGCGGAATCGGCATATCGCCGATTTCATCGAGAAACAGCGTCCCGCCTTCAGCAGCCTGGAACAGCCCTTCGCGGCTGCTGACCGCGCCGGTAAACGCCCCACGCGCATGACCAAACAGTTCTGACTCCAACAGCTGCTCCGGCAGTGCACCACAGTTAATGGCGATAAAGGCTTTTTTACTGCGCGGACTGGCGTTGTGTATTGCCTGAGCCAGGATCTCTTTCCCGGTACCGCTCTGCCCGTTAATCAAAACGCTAACGTCGGACTGTGCCACCATACGCGCCTGCTCCAGCAAGCGCTGCATAATCGGGCTACGGGTCACGATGGTGTCCCGCCACATGTCATCCCCGGCAATCACCGTGTGCTCCAGCGCATTGTCGATCGCCTGATAAAGCGCGTCCCTGTCTACCGGCTTGGTCAGGAAGCTGAACACGCCCTGCTGGGTGGCGGCTACCGCGTCAGGAATCGAGCCATGTGCGGTCAGAATGATCACCGGCATGCCAGGCTGACCTTTTTGGATCTCCGCGAACAGCGCCATGCCGTCCATTTCATCCATTTTAAGATCGCTTATCACCAGATCGATTTTTTCACGCGCCAGGACCTTCAGCCCCTCAGCACCACTTTCTGCCGTTGAGACCGTATAACCTTCGCTGGAAAGACGCATCCCTAACAGCTTTAAAAGTCCAGGGTCGTCATCCACTAACAATAAGCGCGCGGGTTTCCTCTGCGTCATGGTTTTGCCTCCTGCTGCGGTTTGTCTGTAGCGCTGCTGGCGTCGTCATCGTTGTCATCAGAGCTGTGTGTATCGGGCACAAGGCTGCTCCCCGGTTTTCGGCTCGATAGCTGACGTTCGATATCGGTAAGATTTTCCAGCTTGCGCGTCGTGAGATCGAGTTGACTCCGCAGGCGTTGCTGCTGCTCACGTAGCGTATCCAGCTCGCCGTCTGTTGATTGCTGAAGTTTGCTATAGCGCGTGCGCTCATCCGACAGTTTGAGCAGGGAAGACTGGCCATCCCGCCAAATCTCAAACAGCGAGCGAACCTGCGCCGGTACTTCATTGGTCATGCTGTCGAGCTGGGTCATGTAGCGGCGGCGCTCGGTCGGCGTAATTTTCGCCGTGGACAGCAGAATGCCGCGCCTGAACGTATCCTGCCAGGTTTCCGCTGGCCACTGACGAGCTTCCGCACGCGCTTCAGCCGGAGGCAGGCGTTGAGCACAGTCCATTCCACGCAGCCAGTAAAGCGGGTTGCTGATAACATCATGCCCCGTCAGCGCCCATATTTCAGTACAGTCCGTGGACAGGTAGTCTGGAATTTGTTGCTCCGGTATATGCAGTTTGTGGGCCTCATTAAGGCTGCTTGATACGGTTGCGGGCGCGCAGCCTGTGAGTAACGCGGCACCAGCCACTGCGCCGGATACCCAGCAAAGAAGACGAGGCAATGCCCCACGGCGTAGATCACGCAATAAAAATACATTCATCGTTTTAATCATTCTCAGGGAAAACCGGTAATTCGATACGGAAACACACTTCCGCGCTGTTATCGTTAATCAGGCTAAGTTTTCCGTTCATACGTCGAATGCAATCCCTGGCGATACTTAGCCCCAGGCCACTTCCCTTTACTGAGCCCTTCCGCTGGTGACTTCCCTGGTAGAAAGGCTCAAAAATCATCTCTTGTTCCGCTGCCGGAATCGGTGCACCGGTATTAGCAACCTCAATATACAAAGTCGCACCAGCCTGCGAACTGCGTAGGTAAATGGTACCGGATTCACTGCCATAGTGCACAGCATTGGAGTAGAGATTGTCCAGCACGCTCATCAGTAGCGTAGGCTCCGCAAGGCAAGCTTTTGGACTTAATT
This sequence comes from Cedecea sp., assembly GCF_036500665.1. Taxonomy (NCBI): domain Bacteria; kingdom Pseudomonadati; phylum Pseudomonadota; class Gammaproteobacteria; order Enterobacterales; family Enterobacteriaceae; genus Cedecea; species Cedecea sp. The sequence continues at coordinate 27,399 of NZ_DASYBS010000057.1, read as the reverse complement.
GAATCTCGGTATGCATCATTTTAGCTCGTGCCGGAAGGCTGTGAGCAGAGATAACCATTTCCGCAATCGATGCAACATCAACCCTTTCCAGCGATACGGCTCCGTCGGCCAGTTTGCGATTGTAATCCAGAAGTTGCTCAATCAGTCTTTGTAAGTGGCGACTGCTGCTATCGAGTATTTCAACCACCTCTTTCTGATCGGCATTCAGCGGCCCGGCGACCTGATCGGCCAGTAACTCCGTTCCCTCTCGCATACTGGCAAGCGGGGTTTTTAATTCGTGAGAAAGATGGCGCAAAAACTCATGGCGCTGGGATTCAAGCCAGGAAAGACGTTCACTCAGCCAAACAATGCGCTGCCCTACGGAACGCAGCTCCCTGGGCCCTTTAAATACCTCGCGGTTATCAAGCGTTCGCCCTTCCCCTAGCCGATTGATCATGCGCTCAATACCTTTTACCGGGCCGATAATCATACGGGTAAAGATGATAACCAACCCAAAACTGAGCAGAAACAGCACCAGAGCCTGCCAGCCGAAAAACTGGCCTCGTTCGGCGATTTCCTGCTGCAACTGCTGGCCACGGGAAAACACCACCGTGCGTGTTGCCTGAACCATTTCGGCATTCGCCGAGGCGAACTGCTCAAGCTGGTTAGCTGCGACGGATTCCGGCCCGCTGTTTTTACATTTCAGTTCGGCAAGGTCGCTTAAAGACTGGCTAAGCGACTCGTACATTTTAGGATCGGGTAATACGGAAGAATGTGCTTCAAGCATTTGTGCATAGCGCTGGCGCTGGCCCAGGTATAGCTGGGCAAGACGTGAATCATCCAGCACGCAGTACTGTCGGTAGCTGCGTTCCATCTCCAGAGCAATATTGGTCATCGCTTCACTGCGTCGAGCGTCGATCAGCGTGGTGCGGTTGGTCAGGGCGGCCTGAGCACTTAACGCATTCAAACTCTGCCACGCCTGCCAGGCAAGCACCAGCAGCGGCACCAGAACCAATAAGAAGGCCATCATGACTAGCTGGCGCAAAGATCGAGGAAAAAAATGCCACTGGTTCAATAGCTTCATCTCACATTACCTGAATGACACGATGCTAGCCGCGATTGCGCGTGGTGGAAAGGTGTGTTTACCAGAAACAGGAAAGGCAGGGTCAAAAACCCTGCCTTTTCTTTAGAATTAGGCGGCGCCTTACTCAACGTTTCGCCCGGAGCATGATAAGCCCGAAGGCAGTTATCAAAAATTGGACGGCAGGCACCTTTTTGTGCGTCATTCGGCGGTTTATGTAGTCTGTCTGAGAAGACGCTGACATAAGAGATTGAATGAGCCACTGACGCTTATCATGCACACATCATGCCATATTTTATCAATGACAGTTAACTTATTGTTTAAAATAAAGATAACGAGAAATTCCAAAAGATATATTCTGACTATTTTTCGTTCGCAGTGTCGCCGTTTTACAACACCCTATAATAGATTTCCCTATGCCTTTAAAAATCAATGCGTTATACGTCTCCAATTGGAGACACACAAAAAGCACGAGTGTCGGGATTTAGTGACAGATGGATCCCTCGTTCAAGCGCATTATCCGGCGTAGCGGATTGAGCAGCGCTACTGTGGCATCGTGAATGGCTATCCCGGTACGGAGATGTTGTGCTGCATCCCTGCGAGCGTTACAAGTGACGTTTAAATATTGCAGGAGCACCCGCGTAAAGCACGTTTTCCGGCACATTAACATTGACGACACTGTTTGCTGCAATAATGCTATTTTCTCCGATTGTCACGCCGGGTAATACAACGACCCCAGCCCCCAGCCAAACATTCCTGCCGAGAGTAATTGGCGCTGAAATTACCGTAGTGTTTCTTTGTACGGGGTCACATGGATGACTTGCCGTCGACAGCGTTACGTTAGGTCCTATCAATGAATTATCGCCAATCTTTATAGCAGCATTGTCCAGAAACACACAGCCCGCATTTATATATACGTTGTGACCAATGGAGATGTGGCCAAACTCATAGAAGAAAGGTGTTGTTACGGTGCTTTCCCCTCGAAAACTTACGCCGGATTTAGCCAAAAGGCGATTACGTTTCTTGCGGGATAGGCTCTTGCTGTTGATTAGATTGCGGGCTACGGGGACTTTTACAGATTTAGCAAAGTTACACAGGAAATACGTTAGCATAGTTTTAGTCTTTCATTATTTTGGCTCAACCATACAAACCAGTATCAACCCGTTCAACTTTTTTTCTCCAGCCTTAAAGAATAATTTTCTGATTGCTAAAGCCTGCCCCAAAAAATTTCGCCATCTTAAAAACCCTCTCCCATTTAGGAAGAGGGTTGGGAGACAGTAATCAGCCCAGTTGCTTACGCGCGTTGCGGAAGATACGCATCCACGGGCTGTCCTCGCCCCACTCTGCCGGGTGCCAGGAGTTGCTCACGGTACGGAACACGCGCTCAGGGTGCGGCATCATGATGGTGACACGCCCACTTTCGTTGCTCACCGCCGTGATCCCGTTCGGCGAGCCGTTCGGGTTAGCCGGGTAGGTTTCCGTCACGTTCGCAAAGTTATCCACGAAGCGCAGCGCCACCAACCCCTTGCTCTCAAGCGCAGCAAGATGAGCGGCGCCACGTACTTCAACGCGACCTTCGCCATGAGAAACCGCGATAGGCATATGGGAACCGGCCATACCCTGCAGCAGCAGAGACGGGCTTGAAGTCACCTCAACCAGGCTGAAGCGCGCTTCGAAACGGTCGGACTGGTTACGCACAAAGCGCGGCCACAAATCACTGCCTGGAATCAGTTCACGCAGGTTGGACATCATCTGACAGCCGTTACAGACGCCAAGCGCCAGCGTTTCCGGGCGATGGAAGAAGGTTTCAAACTCATCGCGTACGCGGGCATTAAATAGGATGGACTTCGCCCAGCCTTCCCCGGCGCCCAGCACGTCACCGTAAGAGAAGCCGCCGCACGCCACCAGCGTGTGGAAGCTTTCCAGGCCGGTGCGGCCTGCCAGCAGGTCGCTCATGTGAACGTCGATGGCATCAAAGCCCGCACGGTGGAAGGCGGCGGCCATCTCAACGTGGGAGTTAACGCCCTGCTCGCGCAGGATAGCCACTTTAGGGCGTGCGCCGGTTGCGATGTACGGGGCCGCAATATCTTCTTTGATATTGAAGCTCAGCTTCACGTTCAGGCCAGGATCGTTGTCGTTAGCCTTCGCATTGTGCTCTTCGTCGGCGCAGTCCGGGTTATCACGCAGGCGCTGCATCTGCCAGGTGGTTTCTGCCCACCACATACGCAGCGTGGTGCGGCTTTCGCTGAATACCGCGTGGCCATCAGCGCTGATGGTGAAGCGGTCACCTTCAACGGCCTTACCAAGATAATGCACGCAGTCTGCCAGCCCGTGTTCAGCAAGCCGCGCCTCAACCGCCTGACGATCTTCTGCTCGAACCTGGATCACGCCGCCCAGCTCTTCGTTAAACAATGCGGCCAGACGATCGCTGCCAAGGCTTGCAATATCAACATCTACGCCGCAGTGGCCGGTAAAGGCCATTTCCGCCAGAGTGACCAGCAGACCGCCGTCGGAGCGGTCGTGCCAGGCCAGCAGTTTGCGGTCTGCAACCAGCGCCTGCATCGCGTCCCAGAAGCCTTTAAGCTGCTCAACGCTGCGCACGTCCGCAGGTTTGTCGCCAAGCTGGCGATAAACCTGAGACAGCGCGGTGGCGCCCAGCGCGTTGTGGCCTTTGCCTAAATCGATCAGCAGCAGGGCGTTATCTTCGGTGCTCAGCTGTGGCGTAACGGTGCCACGTACATCTTCAACGCGAGCAAAGGCGGTAATCACCAGCGACAGCGGAGAAGTCATCTCACGCTGCTCGTTCCCTTCCTGCCAGCGGGTTTTCATCGACATGGAGTCTTTGCCGACCGGGATGGTTATCCCCAGTGCCGGGCAAAGCTCTTCGCCCACGGCCTTAACCGCTTCATACAGGCCAGCGTCTTCGCCCGGGTGACCGGCTGCGGCCATCCAGTTTGCAGACAGCTTGATGCGCTTCAGGGAACCGATTTGGGTTGCCGCGATGTTCGTCAGGGCTTCGCCAACGGCCAGGCGACCGGAGGCCGCAAAGTCCAACAGCGCAACCGGCGCACGTTCGCCGAGAGACATTGCTTCGCCGTAGTAGCTGTCCAGGCTGGCGGTAGTGACCGCGCAGTTTGCTACCGGGATCTGCCACGGGCCAACCATCTGATCGCGGGACACCATACCGGTTACCGTACGGTCGCCGATGGTCACGAGGAAGGTTTTTTCAGCTACAGTCGGCAGATGCAGAACGCGTTTCACCGCATCGGCAATAGAGATTTCACTGCTGTTGAAGGCATCGCCTTTCGCTTTCAGCGTCTCGACGTTACGCTCCATCTTCGGCGTTTTACCCAGCAGCACGTCCAGCGGCATATCAATAGGCTGGTTATCAAAGTGGCTGTCGTTGAGCGTCAGGTGCTGCTCAGTGGTCGCTTCGCCAATCACCGCATACGGCGCGCGCTCGCGGCGGCAAAGTTCGTCAAACAGCGGCAGCTGCTCTGGGGCAACGGCCAGCACGTAGCGCTCCTGAGATTCGTTACACCAGACTTCAAGCGGGCTCATGCCCGGCTCATCGTTGAGGATGTCGCGCAGTTCAAAGCGACCACCGCGACCACCGTCACTGACCAACTCCGGCATGGCGTTTGAAAGACCGCCGGCACCAACGTCGTGGATAAACAGAATCGGGTTGTCTTCGCCCATCTGCCAGCAGCGGTCAATAACCTCCTGGCAGCGACGTTCCATTTCCGGGTTGTCGCGCTGCACGGAAGCAAAATCTAAATCGGCGTCGGACTGGCCGGAGGCCATTGACGAGGCAGCTCCGCCGCCCAGACCGATATTCATTGCCGGACCACCCAGCACTATGAGCTTAGCGCCAGGGGTAATTTCGCCCTTCTGCACGTGGTCGGCGCGGATGTTGCCGATACCGCCGGCGAGCATGATAGGTTTGTGGTAACCGCGCAGCTCCACCCCGTTGTGGCTGTTAACCTGCTCTTCGTAGGTACGGAAGTAGCCGGTCAGCGCCGGACGGCCAAATTCGTTGTTGAATGCCGCCCCGCCCAGAGGGCCTTCGGTCATGATGTCCAGCGCCGTAACAATGCGGTCTGGCTTACCAAAGTCCTGCTCCCACGGCTGTTCAAAGCCCGGAATGCGCAGGTTGGAAACGGAGAAGCCGACCAGGCCCGCTTTTGGCTTAGCGCCACGCCCGGTAGCGCCTTCGTCGCGGATTTCACCGCCGGAGCCGGTTGCCGCGCCCGGCCACGGAGAGATAGCGGCCGGGTGGTTGTGGGTTTCAACCTTCATCAGAATATGCGCTTCTTCCTGATGGAAGTCATAGCGCCCCGCTTCACGGTCGGCGAAGAAACGGCCGACGGCCGAACCTTCCATGACCGCTGCGTTGTCTTTATAGGCAGACAGCACGTAATCCGGCGTTTTCTCGAAGGTATTTTTGATCATCCTGAACAGTGACTTGGTCTGTTTCTGCCCGTCGATAATCCAGTCGGCGTTAAAGATTTTATGACGGCAATGTTCGGAGTTCGCCTGCGCAAACATATACAGTTCGATGTCGTTCGGGTTGCGCCCAAGCTTGCTGAACGCATCCTGCAGGTAGTCGATTTCGTCTTCCGCCAGCGCCAGGCCCAGACGGATATTCGCCTCTACCAGTGCGTTACGCCCTTTGCCGAGCAGGTCAACGCTCTGCACCGGAGCCGGTTGGTGTTGTGCAAACAGCTGCTCTGCATCGTTCAGGGAAGTAAACACGCTCTCCATCATGCGGTCATGCAGTAGCGCAGCAACCTCCTGCAGTTGCTCAGCGGTCAGCGTACTGCCGGTAATGTACCAGGCCACGCCGCGCTCAAGGCGCTTAACCTGAGGTAGGTCGCAGTTGTGGGCGATGTCGGTAGCTTTAGAAGACCAGGGGGAGATGGTGCCAGGGCGCGGTGTGACCAGCAGTAAAGTTCCTTCAGGCGTATGCTCTGCGAGGGTTGGACCATACTTCAACAGCCGTTGCAGGCGGGCATGCTCATCAACGTTCAGCGGTGCATCGAGGTCGGCAAAATGAACATACTCGGCATAAATGTCGCTTACCGGGAGGTTAGCATCGTTAAAACGGGCCAGGAGTTTGTTAATACGAAATGCCGAAAGAGCAGGCGAACCACGCAGAATTTCCATCATTAAAGATCTCTCGTCTTCAGGGCGAAGGGGGGAAAACGGGCGTCATTATAGAGAATCCTCCGCCATGACGAAACCGTTTGCGTAGAAATAACAGCAGAAGTTTTTATTGCACGAAAATTAAACGATATATTCTTAAAAGTTGCTTACTGGCGTTTTCTTACGCAAAATGCGTTTCATCCACTTACAGGGTTCATATAAATCATGTTTATTGTTGGCTGAGACTTAACCTGCTGCAGAATGTTATCTATTTGAAAAGAATAAAGATTAATTATCTGCTTATCGGTGTCGTCACCTTGTTGCTGGCAGTGGCATTATGGCCCTCCATTCCAGGCTTGAACCAGACCGAAAACCGCATCGCCGCGATTAAAGCGCGGGGGGTTTTGCGCGTCAGTACAATTTCATCGCCGCTTACCTGGACGATGATTAACGGTAAAGCCACCGGCCTTGACTATGAACTCGCCAGGCAGTTCGCAGACTATCTGGGCGTAAAACTAAAAATCGTCGTGCGGCCAAATATTAACGCGCTGTTTGATGACCTGGATAATGATAACGCCGACCTGCTCGCAGCAGGCCTGGTGTATAACTCCAGTCGCAGCCGCGACTATCAGGCCGGACCAACCTATTATTCCGTCTCGCAGCAGATGGTGTATCGCGTTGGGAGTCCGCGCCCGAAAACGCTCGGCGGCGTAAAACCCTCGCAGCTGGTGCTGTCTTCAGGCCAGGCAGTAGTCAGCGATCTTCAAAAGCTCAAAGAGAGCCAGTACGCCGATCTGAGCTGGAGTATTGACGCCAAACAGACCAGTAATCAGCTGTTACAGCAGGTTGTGGACGGCGACATTGCCTTTACGATTTCCGACTCCATCGCCATCAGCCTTTTCCAGCGAGTTCATCCTCAGTTGGCCGTCGCACTCGACGTTACCGACGAACAGCCCGTCACCTGGTTTTCAACACGTAGCAGCGACGACAGCATGAGCGCCGCGCTGCTCGATTTCTATAATCAGATTAGCAGCGACGGCACGCTGGCAAGACTTGAGGAAAAATACCTTGGTCATATCGGCGATTTTGATTATGTCGATACCCGCACTTTCCTTAATTCAGTTGATTCCGTACTTCCGGATCTTCAGCCCCTGTTCGAAAAGTACGCCGACGAAATCGACTGGCCGCTGCTGGCAGCCATTTCCTATCAGGAGTCCCACTGGGATACTCATGCTACCTCCCCTACCGGCGTACGCGGCTTGATGATGCTGACTAAAAACACGGCCCAAAGCCTTGGGATCACCGACAGACTCGATGCCGAGCAGAGCATTAGCGGTGGCAGCCGTTATCTGAAAGATATGATGAGCAAAGTGCCTGCCACGGTACCGGAATATGAGCGCATCTGGTTCGCGCTTGCGGCTTATAACATGGGTTACGCCCATATGCTGGATGCCCGCCAGCTGACGGCGAAGCAAAAAGGAAATCCGGACAGCTGGGCAGACGTTAAGACACGTCTGCCGCTGCTGAGCCTCAAGCCATACTACAGTAAAACAACATATGGCTATGCCCGTGGGCACGAGGCTTATGCGTACGTGGAAAACATACGCAAGTATCAACTAAGTCTGGAAGGGTATTTGCAGGAGAAAGAGAAAAAGGCCGCACAGGAAGAGAGGTTTGCCGAGGCCTACCCTGCAGTAACCCCGGTAGAAATGGCTACTCCGCCTTACGGCCCTTTTCCTTTAGCGCCTTTTTCTCAAGACGACGTGCGCGAAAAAAATCGCTCAACATGGCTGAGCACTCTGACGCAAGCACCCCTTCACTAACCTGCACCTGATGGTTCATCCCAGGGTGGCCGAGAACGTCCATCAGCGAGCCAATTGCGCCCGTTTTGGCATCACGCGCGCCAAACACCAGGCGGCCAATGCGGCTATGAACCATGGCTCCCGCACACATGACGCAGGGTTCGAGGGTGACGTAGAGCGTGGTATCCAGCAGACGATAGTTTTGCAGTACCAGTCCACCCTGGCGCAGCGCCATAATTTCCGCATGAGCCGTAGGATCGTGGCGACCGATAGGCCGGTTCCAGCCTTCGCCTATCACCTGACTGTTATGCACTAATACCGCGCCAACGGGCACTTCCCCTTCATCCCATGCACGCCGGGCAAGCGTTAAAGCATGGCGCATCCAGTGTTCATGGGTAAATTCTGTCTCTGACACAACGCTCTCCGCGCATAAGTGGGCGGCGCATTATACACACCGCTTACCGGATTCGAAACGCCCTCACTCGAGCTGCTGGAGCTCTCCCTGAGGCGTGACGCGCCAGCGGTGCTCGCAGAAATAGAGCAGTGGATTGTCCTGATGGCTGTCGCTGTAGCCGCTATAAAGCCGCAGCGGGGCACCTATGTGCTGCTCCAGCTGAACCACTTTTTCATGGCCCAGACAACGCAGGGTGACGACCCATCCTCCGTGTGCTCGCGCAATCTGGGTGGCAATAAGCTTCACCTCAGGCAGCCACGGTGTATCACAATAGACCTTCTCAACCAGCGGCTGAGGTGAACCTGTTATCAGCCAGACGTCAGCATCCGCGCTGAGCAAGTAGTCAGTGAGCCGCTGCTGAACAACGGGAAATGCCTTCACCTTCTTGCGAAACCAGGCAGCAAAATCGTTCTGCATCCGCTGCAGCCGGGCCTCGCTCCGCCCGAACGTTGCGCCCCATAGCAGGATGCTCATCGGCTGGCGGGCTGCGCTCCCTTTAATCAGCATCATGCCTCCGATCAGAGGTAGCAATACAGCCACCAGCAGCACGTTTAGCGGCAGACGCCGCAGGAGATAAAACAAAAAACTGCCGAACATATCCTGCTGATGTAAGGTGCCATCCAGGTCAAAAAAGACGACGCGGCGCGGGTTGTGGGTAGTCAATACGGGCTCCTTTAAGACTCGCGTTCACAAAATGGTGCTCCCTTAAAGCCTAACAGATAGCCCCGTAGTTTTCCGCGAGCCACCCTGGTCGGGTTCACACGGCACGTCAGAATATTTAATTCGATAACATTGTTCTATAATGGAATTTATAATTCGCTCAGATGCTTATAATGGCAACCCGTCATCGGAATTGCCGTCCCGGAGGTGAAATGAACTGTTTACTGCGCATTCGAAGCCGTTACGCCATGCTGGCCCAGAGTGACCGCAAGCTCGCTGACTTCCTGCTCGCTGAGCCCGATCGAGCACGCCATCTCAGTTCACAGCAGCTGGCGGAAGAAGCCGGCGTTAGCCAGTCGAGCGTCGTAAAATTCGCGCAGAAACTGGGGTTCAGAGGCTTTCCGGCGATGAAGTTAGCCATCAGCGAAGCGCTCGCCAGCGGCCAAAACCCTCACTCCGTCCCGGTACACAACCAAATATTAGGGGATGATCCGCTGCGGCTTGTTGGGGAGAAATTGATTAAAGAGAATATCGCGGCGATGCACGCCACGCTGGATATCAATGCGGAAGAGAAGCTGCTGGCGAGCGTTTCGCTGCTGCGCAATGCGCGGCGCGTGCTGCTGGTGGGAATAGGCGCATCAGGCCTGGTAGCGAAGAATTTTTCGTGGAAGTTGATGAAGATTGGCATTCACGCCGTCGCCGAGCAGGACATGCATGCTCTGCTTGCGACCGTACAGGCAATGACCCCGGAAGACGTGCTGCTCGCCATTTCCTATTCGGGCGAACGTCGGGAGATCAATCTGGCGGCCGATGAAGCGCTGAACGCAGGCGCGAAAATCCTCGCGATGACCGGATTCACGCCTAACGCCCTGCAGCAGCGCGCCAGCTTGTGTCTCTACACCATCGCAGAAGAACAGGCCACGCGCAGCGCGGCTATTTCCTCCACCAGCGCCCAGATGATGCTGACCGACCTGCTATTTATGGCTCTGGTGCAGCAGGATCTGGAAAACGCGCCGGAGAGGATCCGCCAGAGCGAGGCGCTGGTGAAGAAGCTGGTTTAGCCCTGGCTCCCGGCGACGAGGAAACCAGTTGTGATCGTTAAGACTTAAATCCCGGCTTGCCGTTTTGAGCTCGCCATTCTTTTACCGTTTTAACAATACCAGATGGAGAGTTATCAGCACCAGGTTCAGGATGGTAAATCAGATCCCGCCCGTCTGGATGTTCGGTCAATTGGTGAAACTGATAAAGAACCTCATCATGTTCAGCCTCGGTAGAAAATTCTTTTTTCTTTATTTTACAACAACAATGATGAAATCTTGTTCTGTACAATCTGCCAAAGTTTTACTCGCCATTTTGATTTCCCTCATGAATTTCAATATGACGTGTTGATGTATGGTTTAGCGCCCGCAGGCTGAAAAGTTAACGGGCGCTAATACATCAGATAAATATTCAAAAAACCGCCCAACTGAACTGATTCCATAAAGTTGGACAGTTTAAGTTCAGGCTTAAAGCCCTTTCGCCTGCAGGTGAGCGAGGTGGTCGACGTAGAGCTTTACCGGATCGGTGTTGTTGGCAACCACGCCAGCCAGCTGGTTAATGGCGTCGACGTGATCCAGCGAATAATCAGAGCCAATCACTTTGCCCAGGTGGCTGCTGTAGCGGCCGACCAGGCCGTCGTTCTGGAAACGCTCGTTGGTAAACAGGATGGAAAACGCCAGCATGGCCACGTGCAGCGGATCGAGATTGTTCGCCCCCTGATTCAACGGGTTGTAGTCGATAATCCCGCTCCATGAGTAGTAGTAAACGCCATTATCCAGCTCTTTCCCCTGGCCGCCCCACTCTGCCGGAAGCCCCTGCGGGTATTTCTTGTTAAAGGCAGCCACGCCTTCGCTGGTCAACGCATCCAGGGCGTCGACGCCGGATTGAGGCAGGCGAGGCTCACCGGCCAGGGCAGAAAGCAGCTGGCCAAAGGCCGACAGAGCGGCATTAGCGATTGACTCCGGCAGATGCCCAGGCTTCAGCGCCAGGCGAACCAGATCGGCCACTTCTGAGCCGTGGTTAACGCCATTCACGGAAGTGACCGAGGCGATAAGTTCGGGATGAGTTGCCGCCGCATAACGACAGGCCAATGGCCCCTGGCTGTGGCCAATCAGGTTAACTTTCGCCGCACCGGTTTCGGCCAGAACTTTACGCACAAATTCCAGCAACTGCTCACCGCGCATTTCATTGCTGTTCAACGCGGAAATCGTGGCGATGTAGACCTTCGCTCCGGCTTTCTCCAGCGCCTCTTTGATGCCGTAGAAGTAGGGATAGATCCCGCCAATTTTGTCGAAACCGAACAGACCGTGGACCAGAACAATCGGGTACTTCAGGGATGTAGACATAGGAATGACCTCTTTGACGTAGGAATAAAAAAGCCTCGCTTAGCGAGGCTTCAGGGGTTAATAAGGCACTGGTTGCGGATGTACTCCTGCAGCCCCGCTAGCTGCTTGTTGCTCGTTTCAATGCGCTCCCGGAGACGAAAATAATCCCGTTCAGCGGCGTCAGTAAGTCCGGGGGCGCCAGCATCATCCAGCCCGGTGGTGGAGGTGGGACGAGGCACTGTTTTGCAGGTTGCGCTGACGCGCAGCCGCCGAGCGCCAGCAGCCACATCACGCTGCAGAGTTTCAATGGTGAGCCTGGCATCGGTTAACTCCTCGCTATAGTGAGCATCAAGCCCCGCGACCGCCCGCTGGCGTTGCACAAGGTTTTGCAGCGCAGTCTTCTGTTGAGCAAGCTGCTGTATAGCAGTCTCAGCTCTTTGCTTTTGAACATCATAGCGCTGATGAAACCACCAGCTGCTGGCGATAAGCAGGGCAAAAACCGCCAGCACAATCGTGGTTACCGGCTTCATTTTTCCGCCTCCGGCCAGGTACAAAGCTGATACTCCACCTCACGGCGGTTGATAAGCCCTTGCCACTGTTTACCGCCCGCCCATATCCATTTTTTCAAGCCAGCGCAGGCCTGCTCGTAATTTCTGCCGTTTAACGTCCTGAGCACGGAGGAGTGCAGAAAAGCAGTCGTGCCGACGTTATAGGTAAAACTGATTAATGCCGCGCGTTGGTACTCACTAACAGGGACGGTAACCGCTATTGAGACCACCTGCGCTGCGGGACGGAGATCGTTATCAAGCAAGGCCCTACACTCTGATGAGCTGTAAGTTTTATCGGGAATAATGTCTTTGCCGGTATGGCCGTAGCACACCGTGAGCACCCCGGCGACGTCGTGATAAGGCGTGTAGCTCATGCCTTCAAGTTCGGGCAGTATCGAGCCTGCGATGGTCAGAGCGCCCGCCCCTGACAATCCGAATAATGCTTTTCTGAGTCCAGGGGAGAGGGCCATTAGCTGCCTGCCTTTTTCAGTACCTCGCTGACTGCCCTGATAATCTCAATCTGCTCGGCTCGGTTTAGGGTATGCAAGTCATCCACCAGCGTCTGGAGGATACGGGTGCGCTTTTGGTCTTCAAGGTGCTGTCGGCGGGCATCCATCCTGCCCCCCAGCCACGAAGCCAGTGAAATAAGTACGCTAAGCAGTCCGAATATCATGTAGACCATATCCTGTGTCGTGATACCCAGACCGGCGGCAAGCGCCGCCAGCCACGCAAAAGACTGCGTGACCAGATTTGCGGGTTGGTCATTCATGGGAGAACCTTCGGTTGAAGTGTCGAACTGCCGTTGGGGTAAAGAAGCGGTGTTAAATCAGCGGAATAGATTTTCCGCGTTGGGTTTGCTTGCCGGTCGCTTCCGGTAAGCCGGATTCGGTGCGCGGCGCGGCCTGATAAACGCTTTTTTGCCTGGCGTCTAACCTCTGGCGCAGCCGCTGATGATGCTCTGCCTCCTGGATGATTTGCAGGCCATAAATGTTAATGACCTCCAGCGCTTTGTCAGGCCGGGACGTAAGTTTGCGGGTTAACGAGAGAATGGGCCTTACGTCAGGTTTTGCCATCACCCCCACTAAAAGTGGGTTAGCGGCTTTCCAGACGGCCTGCTTAGCTTCGCGGCGCTGGCGACGACGTGTCTGTGCGTCCATACAACCTCCTGTCAATCAACTTTGGTGATATCTCTCTGATATCCCAAAGCTTCTTGCTTTGGTGTATGCGCCCTTTTTCAGGGCCTGATGTTAAGGAGCGTTCACTTGCCTTGTGAGTCGGTGCGTCCTGCCGATGAATTGATATTGAACCAATAGTACAATTACGTCAAGAACCAAAAGTACGAATTATTTCGAAAAAAGTTCAGAACAATGGTTAACCATTGATTAATAACACTATTATTGTAAAGAATTAGCATTCTAGTTGCGGCAAGGGCGCCAGCCTCAGGAGCTTACCTGGGTAAGTGACTGGGGCTGGAGAGTGCAGCCAACACGGCTGCAGCTTGAAGGATGAGTTACCTCAGGCGTGACGGCGAATCGAATGGCTATACATCACCCGGCCAATAATTTTGAGATGCTGTTCGTTCTCTTCGCTGATGCGCCAGTCGGCATATTTAGGGTTGTCAGAACGGACCAGCAGGCAGTCGTGGGTCATCTGCAGGCGCTTCACCAGCAGCTGGCCCTTATAAAGAAACACGTAAATCCCGTCCCCGTCGAAGTAGTCCTTGGCGATATCGACAAAGATGTAATCACCCAGCTCAATGGTACCGGACATACTGTCGCCGGTGACGGTAATTACCTTGATCGTCGACGCCGGACGGTGGCCGAACAGTTCCAGCGCCTCCTGGCTGTCGTAAACAATGTGGTTGATTGTTTCTGTCACTTCGCTGGAAATCAGCCGCCCAGGACCTGCGCTGGCTTCGATATCCAGCACATCGATGCGGAACCCCTGCTCTTCAGGCGGCTGGAAATTGTAGATTACCGCCTCCTCTGAATGGGCCGCATTTTCACGCCCTTCGGGGACATAGCCACTTTCGCTCCCGTGCTGCAGCCAGAGAACGTCCGTCTTAAGAAAGGTCGCCAGTTCGTACATTTTGTCCTGTCTGGGGATGGCTTCAGCATTAAGCCACTTGCTGACGGCCTTGGAGGAAACGCCCAGCGCGCGCGCTATTGCCATACCGCGCCCAAACTCATCGAGGTTTGCTTCGCTGCAGGCCTGCGCCAGCCTGCGGGAGAATGCTTCGCGCAGTTGTTCTCTCTGTACCATAAGTACGATCCCACCGTGTTTTTCGTGACCAATAGTTCAATGATAACACGTACTGAAAGTACACAAAGCACAAAACTTAAAGGCTCAGTGTCATTGGGGATGATCTGCTTTTGTGGTAAAGTGCGCGCCATCGAAACTTCCTTGCTTAAGCAGCTTCGTTTAACCAAACTTAATACTGGTTAAATATACATGTTTTTTGCAATTTTTCGAGTGCGTAACATGAATATATCTTTTGGATCGGCGGGTTCAGGTAACAGGTTGAAATGGCGTTATTAATTACGAAGAAGTGCATCAACTGCGATATGTGCGAGCCGGAGTGCCCGAACCAGGCTATCTCGATGGGGGAGGCTATCTACCAGATCGATACCGACCGCTGCACGGAATGCGTTGGCCATTACGAAACCCCGACCTGCCAGAAAGTCTGCCCCATTCCCGGGACGATTATCAGCGACCCGGCGCACAAAGAAAATGAAGAGCAGCTGTGGGATAAGTTCGTGCTGCTCCATCATGCGGATAAACTCTAGCTTTCGATGATCACCGTCGCGCAGGCGTAATGACGTTCGTCCGCCAGCGTAACGTGCACCGAGCGCACGCCCATTTTTGCCGCCAGCCGTTCCGCCTCTTCCCAAAACCGCAGCTGAGGCTTGCCAAGCGGGTCGTTAAACACTTCAAACTGATTAAACGCCAGCCCGTTGCGAATGCCGGTGCCAAACGCTTTAGCCGCTGCCTCTTTTACCGCAAAACGCTTAGCCAGAAAACGCACCGGCTGCTGATGAGCCTGATACTGAGCCCATTCGTTCTGGCTCAGCACGCGTTTCGCCAGCCTGTCACCCGAGCGGGAGATTACGCTCTCAATGCGCGCAATCTCCACGATATCCGTGCCGAGGCCAAGAATCGCCATTAGCGACGCGCTTCCTGCATCAGGCGTTTCATTTCTGCCACGGCCTCTTTAAGACCGCTCATCACCGCACGACCGATAATCGCGTGGCCAATGTTCAGCTCATGCATTTCAGGAATACGCGCAATAGCCTGGACGTTGTGGTAGGTGAGGCCGTGGCCCGCATTAACCTTCAATCCTTTAGCCGCCGCATAGCTCGCCGCTTCGGCGATACGCGCCAGTTCTTTGGCCTGGGTCGCTTCATCTTCTGCGTCCGCGTAGCAGCCGGTGTGAATTTCAATGTAAGGCGCGCCAACGGCAACCGCGGCGTCAATCTGCGCGTGGTCGGCGTCAATAAACAGAGAGACCAGAATACCTGCGTCAGCCAGGCGCTGGCAGGCATCACGCATCTTGTCCAGCTGGCCGGCGACATCAAGGCCGCCTTCGGTGGTCACTTCCTGACGCTTTTCCGGTACCAGGCAGCAGAAATGCGGCTTCGTCTGGCAGGCAATACCGATCATCTCTTCGGTGACGGCCATTTCAAGATTCATGCGGGTATCGAGGGTTTCACGCAGAACGCGAACGTCACGGTCGGTGATATGGCGGCGATCTTCACGCAGGTGAACGGTAATACCGTCTGCTCCCGCCTGCTCCGCGATAAACGCAGCCTGAACCGGGTCCGGGTACGCCGTGCCGCGCGCGTTACGCAGGGTAGCGATGTGATCGATGTTGACGCCTAACAGTAATTGAGCCATGACAATCCTCAGAGTTCGCAGACAGATGCCGGGCAGTGTACACCTGCCGGGGAAAGCCTGGCTACGTTCTGTGATTACTGTGAGCTATCCGAAGGTTCAGGTGGCGTTTTTTTAGGCACAAACTGGCGAAACAGCTCGCGGCTTTTGAGGGGCTTGCCCTGCAGATAAGGCTTGAGGGCCATGCGGGTGAAACGTTTGGCGGCGCGCAGCGTGTCGGCGTCCGGAAATTCGCGTTCGGCAAGCGCTCTGAGCTGGCGCCCGGTAAAGCTGCTGTTGCCAATCACTATGCTGGCAATAAAGCCTTTCTCTTCGCGGTAGGTGTAGGTCATGGTGTCATCAACACCCTCGCCGCTGCCGGCGCAGTGCAGGAAGTCCACGCCGTAACCCAGATGCCCCAGCAGCGCCAGCTCAAAACGGCGCAACGCAGGCTCCGGTGTACCGGTAGCTCCGGCTAAGGCCTGGATACAGTGGAGATAGTCAAAAAACAGCTCGGAAAAGCGGGTTTCCTGCTCAAGCACGCGAGCCACCAGCTCATTCACGTACAAGCCGCTGTAGAGTGAGATACCACTAAGGGGAAGGGCCAGAGAGACCGCTTCGGCGCTGCGCAGCGTTTTGACTTCGCCACGGCCGCCCCAGCGAACCAGCAGAGGGGTAAAAGGCTGTAAAGCGCCTTTCAGATTAGAACGTTTGGAGCGCGCACCTTTGGCAATCAGGCGGACGCGTCCGGACTCTTCGGAAAACAGGTCGAGTAGAAGGCTGGTTTCACTCCAGGGGCGACTATGCAGGACAAAAGCCCGTTGCCAGCCTTCCATGAGATTAGCTCAGGTCGTCGGTATAACCGAGGCTGCGCAGCGCACGCTCGTCGTCGGCCCAGCCGGACTTCACTTTCACCCACAGTTCGAGGTGCACTTTGGCTTCGAACATCTCTTCCATGTCTTTACGGGCTTCGATACCGATGGTTTTGATTTTGGCGCCTTTGTTGCCAATCACCATCTTCTTCTGCCCTTCGCGCTCAACGAGGATCAGCCCGTTGATGTCGTAGCCGCCGCGCTCGTTAGTCACAAACTGCTCAATCTCCACGGTCACGGAGTATGGCAGTTCGGCGCCCAGGAAACGCATCAGTTTTTCACGGATGATCTCAGAGGCCATAAAGCGCTGGGAGCGGTCGGTAATGTACTCTTCCGGGAAATGGTGAATAGCTTCCGGCAGATGCTTACGCACGATCCCGGCGATGGTATCGACGTTCATTCCGGTTTCCGCAGAAATTGGCACGATGTCGAGGAAGTTCATCTGGCTACCGAGGAATTGCAGATGCGGCAGCAGAATGCTCTTGTCCTGAACGTTGTCGACCTTGTTCACCGCCAGAATGACCGGCGCACGGCTGTCGCGCAATTTGTTGAGCACCATTTCGTCGTCCGGCGTCCAGCGGGTACCTTCAACCACGAAGATAACCAGCTCGACATCACCGATAGAACTGCTCGCGGCACGGTTCATCAAACGGTTGATGGCGCGCTTTTCTTCCATATGCAGCCCTGGGGTATCGACGTAAATTGCCTGATACGGCCCTTCGGTATGGATGCCCATGATACGGTGACGCGTGGTCTGCGCCTTACGCGAGGTAATGGAAACTTTCTGCCCAAGCAGCTGGTTCAGCAGCGTGGATTTGCCGACGTTCGGACGGCCAACGATGGCCGCGAAGCCGCAATAGGTTTTTTCTTCGCTCATTCCAGCTCCAGCTTTTTCAGCGCCTGCTCAGCTGCAGCCTGTTCCGCCTTACGGCGGCTTGAACCAGTCCCTACGACTGGCTCAGGCAGGCCACTCACCTGACAGTGAATGGTAAATTCCTGATCGTGCGCCTCACCACGCACCTGCACTACCAGATAAGACGGCAGCGGCAGATGGCGACCCTGCAGGTATTCCTGCAAGCGCGTTTTCGGATCTTTTTGCTTGTCGCCTGGACTGATTTCGTCGAGACGGGTCTGATACCACGAGAGGATCAGACGCTCAACGTTCTGAATATCACTGTCGAGGAAGACCCCACCGATCAGCGCTTCCACTGTATCGGCAAGAATCGATTCGCGACGGAAGCCTCCACTTTTCAGCTCTCCAGGCCCAAGACGCAGGCACTCGCCCAGCTCAAATTCACGAGCGATTTCCGCCAGCGTATTGCCACGCACCAGCGTCGCGCGCATGCGGCTCATGTCGCCCTCATCTACGCGAGGAAAACGGTGATACAGCGCATTCGCGATAACGTAGCTGAGAATGGAGTCACCCAAAAACTCAAGACGCTCGTTGTGTTTGCTGCTGGCACTCCGGTGGGTTAATGCCTGTTGCAACAGATCCTGATGTTGAAAAGTGTAGCCCAGCTTACGCTGCAGCCTGGTTATTACGATGGGATTCATGCGATACCAAAATTAATGAATGCGTCAACTATTCAGCACACGGAACAGACCTGAAAAAAAGAAACCAACGCTGTTTCGTGTGCCGTGGCCCCCTTTCGGGAGCCAATCTTTAAAGGCGGGAATATTCTATACACAACGACAGGGGATGTCGTTAGTTTGTGGGATTTAATTGTTTAATGAATGCCACCAATTCGGTTCAAACGAACACCTGTTGGCCACTCACCTTCTTGTTTTTCGAAACTCATCCAAATTGCCGTCGCTTTACCGACCAGATTTTGCTCCGGAACAAAGCCCCAATAACGGCTGTCGGCGCTGTTGTCGCGGTTATCACCCATCATGAAGTAATGACCCGGCGGAACAATCCACGTCGCCAGCGGTAGACCCGACTGTTGGTAATACATCCCAACCTGATCCTGTGCAATTGGCACCGTCAGAATGTTATGCGTGACATCCCCCAACGTCTCTTTGCGTTCGCTTAGACGTACACCGTCATCACGGGTCTGGTCTTTAGGCATCTGGAAGAAACCGGAGGTCGCTTCACTGCCATTGCGGCGGGCAAACGTCTGCACAAAATCACTGGCTTCCGCGTTGGAATAGGTGATCGGAAGCGCGTTGCCACAGGCCTGGCCGGAACTGCAGTTCGGCTGAACGGTGACTTCTTTGGACTGCGGATCGTAGCTGACACGATCGCCAGGTAAGCCGACAACGCGCTTAATATAATCCAGGCGCGGATCTTCCGGATATTTAAATACGGCAATATCGCCGCGTTTAGGGTGCCCGGTTTCAATTAAAGTCTTCTGATAAATCGGGTCTTTAATTCCGTAAGCAAACTTCTCTACCAGAATAAAATCGCCGATTAACAGCGTTGGCATCATCGAACCGGATGGGATCTGGAACGGCTCATAAATAAATGAACGTACCACCAGTACAATCGCCAGTACCGGGAACACGGAAGCGCCGGTTTCGAGCCAGCCCGGTTTCGGGCCGACTTTCTTCAACGTCTTTTTGTCCAGTGCATCACCGGTTGCAGCCTGCGCTGCCGCCTGTTTTTCACGACGTTTTGGTGCAAAGATAAACTTATCCAGACACCATAAAATGCCCGTCACCAGCGTGGCTACCACGAGGATCAAAGCAAACATATTCGCCATGCCAACTCCTTAGATTATTTGCCGTCTTTGCCGACATGCAGAATGGCGAGGAACGCTTCCTGAGGCAGCTCGACGTTACCGACCTGCTTCATACGCTTCTTACCGTCTTTCTGTTTCTGCAACAGCTTTTTCTTACGGCTTACGTCACCGCCGTAGCATTTTGCCAGTACGTTTTTACGCAGCTGTTTCACCGTGGAACGCGCGATGATGTGGTTGCCGATGGCAGCCTGAATCGCGATATCGAACTGCTGGCGAGGGATAAGTTCTTTCATCTTCTCAACCAGTTCACGCCCACGGTAAGGCGCGTTATCGTTATGCGTGATAAGCGCCAGCGCATCGACGCGATCGCCATTTATCAGTACATCAACGCGCACCATGTTGGAAGCCTGGAAACGTTTGAAATTGTAATCCAGCGACGCATAGCCGCGGGAAGTGGACTTCAGACGGTCAAAGAAGTCGAGCACTACTTCCGCCATTGGAATTTCATAAGTCAGCGCCACCTGGTTACCGTGGTAAACCATGTTGGTCTGCACGCCGCGTTTTTCGATACACAGCGTAATGACGTTACCGAGGAATTCCTGCGGCAGCAGCATGTGACATTCAGCGATTGGCTCACGCAGTTCATCGATATTGTTTAACGGCGGTAGCTTGGATGGGCTATCCACGTACACAATTTCTTTGTTCGTGGTCTGCACTTCGTAAACAACGGTAGGCGCAGTCGTGATCAGGTCGAGATCGTATTCACGCTCCAGACGCTCCTGAATGATCTCCATGTGCAGCAGGCCGAGGAAGCCACAGCGGAAACCGAAGCCCAGCGCCGTTGAGCTTTCTGGTTCATAGAACAGGGAGGCGTCGTTCAGGCTAAGTTTGCCGAGCGCATCGCGGAAGTTTTCGTAGTCGTCGGAGCTAACCGGGAACAGGCCAGCATAAACCTGCGGCTTCACTTTTTTGAAACCTGGCAGTGCTTTTTCTGCCGGGTTACGTGACAACGTCAGGGTATCCCCCACCGGCGCGCCCAGGATGTCTTTAATTGCACAAACCAGCCAGCCTACTTCGCCGCACTTCAGTTCGGTACGGTCAATCTGCTTCGGCGTGAAGATGCCAAGGCGATCGGCGTTATACACCTGGCCAGTACTCATCACTTTAACTTTATCGCCCTTACGCAGCGTGCCGTTTTTCACGCGGATCAGGGAAACAACGCCGAGGTAGTTATCGAACCAGGAGTCAATAATCAGCGCCTGCAGCGGCGCGTCAGGATCACCTTCAGGTGCCGGGATATCACGCACCAGGCGTTCTAATACGTCCGGTACGCCAACGCCGGTTTTCGCGGAGCAGCGAACCGCATCGGCGGCGTCAATGCCGACGATGTCCTCAATCTCTTCGGCTACGCGCTCTGGGTCGGCCGCCGGCAGGTCAATTTTGTTCAGAACCGGAACCACTTCCAGGTCCATTTCCATCGCGGTGTAGCAGTTCGCCAGAGTTTGAGCTTCAACGCCCTGCCCGGCATCGACCACCAGCAGCGCACCTTCACAGGCCGCAAGCGAACGGGAAACTTCATAAGAGAAGTCAACGTGCCCAGGGGTATCGATGAAGTTGAGCTGG
Organism: Cedecea sp.; assembly: GCF_036500665.1. Classification (NCBI taxonomy): domain Bacteria; kingdom Pseudomonadati; phylum Pseudomonadota; class Gammaproteobacteria; order Enterobacterales; family Enterobacteriaceae; genus Cedecea; species Cedecea sp. The sequence continues at coordinate 6,321 of NZ_DASYBS010000057.1, read as the reverse complement.
TAAGTTTCACCGTCGCCGGCTTTATAGTCGAGCGTAACGCTCTGCGCTTTGATGGTGATACCACGTTCGCGTTCCAGATCCATGGAGTCGAGGACCTGCGCGGCCATTTCACGGTCGGACAGGCCGCCGCAAATCTGGATGATACGGTCAGACAGCGTCGATTTACCGTGGTCGATGTGGGCAATAATAGAAAAATTTCTTATCTTCTTCATAAATATGAATTTATCATCTCGCTATGCGAATTGTTTCTTTTTGATGGACACGGCGGTGGACACTCCACGATAACCACCCCACCAACGAATGGCCTGCATATTACACGGTAGTGACTAACTCGTCACCACGTCATAGGGTTAAAGGCTTTACCACTAACTACTGGTTGATTGATGATGGGAAGGAAACACTCGGCACAACGAAAAATCCCATAAATAGCATATCTCATATCCGGCGTGAGGATTTACTTCCCTCGGCCTAGCGAAAAGCTTCCGGTTCCGTCTGCAGATATGCGCACGTTTGCGATTAAAGGCACTACTGGCGATCGTTGCTGCGTTCCTGGATTCTGGGATGGAAAATGGCGGGTTATCTCTCTCCCTGAGCATGAGAGATCAGGCAAGAAAAAATACTACACATTTCAGTTTATTACGTGATTATTTTGCTAAATTTAGCGTATCCATTAATTTCAATTATTATGTTCTTCTTATGCTGGAAGAATCTTGCACTAATCGCCTCTCACTTATGAGACATCCAACCCGACCACCCAGCCGGTTTTTTGTTGCCGTCATTTTGCCAGGAGAACCGCTGGAGAGAAAGGGGGGGAATTAATGCCAACAATCACACTACCCGTTCATTCTGCACGCTTACATCTATAATGAATGTAGGTCTGTCGTCAGCAAACTCTACTCTTATTTGAGTGGCCGTTAGCCCAAAGTAGTCCATGATTTTTTTCGTATGCCTGCCTGTTGTTGTACCCAAAAATTTATCTTTTTTAATTAAAGTAATATGATTACCATCCACATCCTCTCCTTCCCTTTCTATGAATTCTTTGTTAAAACCATATTCGGCATCTCCATAATCTGTATAAAATTCTAGGTTCACAACATTGTTTCGAATAATTTTTTCAGGAAGTTCACCGTAGAAACCATTTTCTGCTGAAACTTTATTGTATTGAATAATAGCGATATCACTCGCCTGATATTGATGCGCAGGTTGTCTTTGACGATTACTGCCAGGATTTTTATAGTTTGAGTCAAAATTCCACTCTTTCTCTGAGAAAGTATTTACAAATCGTCCAGGCTCATTTTCACCCTCTTTAAAAGTCGTTTCAATGTAATACTGCTTGCTTTCATTATCATATCTGGTTTGGTGTTTCAACCTAGCCTCTAAGCTACGTAACCTATTTTGTGTTTCTATGTTGCTTACTCCAGGAAATTTAATTGTCTCTTTATGAACATCGCTGGTTGTTGTTTTTGTGATTTCTTGCATTTCAATTTCCTCATGTCGGTTCGGCTTTAGGCTTGACTGTGATTTCCCACCACCTTCCAACCCAACCTTTATCCATCCAGACTGAGGGGTTTTAATTGCACTCCCATAAGGGAAAATACCGGATCGAATTTCATCCCAGTAAAAGAGTTCGTAAAGATTATCACTTCCTTGTGTTTTTTTTGCATAAATATCATATACTTTAAATCCATCCACTGGTCCCTTCACGTCTGTTATTTCATATCCATTTTGTTGCATCATTATTTTTACGCGATCTTTTTCGAGCTTACGCCTCACAATATTATTGTGCTGTAAAATTTCTTTCTGTTCTCTAACCTCACTATTATCTCCTTTATTTTTTTCTGAATCTATTTTTTTTGCTAATATTTTATTTTCTTTATCTAAGCTTTCAATTATCCTATCCAGGTATTCACCTCTTTCTGAGTTTTCACTGCCGTTACGTTGAGAAGTAGGTTGAACCTCATGGTTGACAGTCTCTCCTCGTAATTTAGACGATGCATATGAAATAGAATGAAAAAGTACAATATTAAAAAGAGATTGAAGACTGTTAGCAAATCCTTGCTTACGCTCTTCTTCACTGTCAGCATTTATAGACTTATTAATATTAATCCCTAATTCACCCAGAGCACCTAATGAACCTAGAATAAAACCAAATACGCCACTGGGAGAGAGAATTAATAATGGCGAGATAATGGTATTAAATCCTCGCAAATCATTTAGCCAGATGTTCTGTAAAATTTCATTGTTTGATGTGATTTTAGTCTCGGCATCTGTGTAACTCCTCTGCCTCATAGCTTCCATAACATGGGTAAACACATCTCCAGAAATCTTGTTTATAGAATATTTAGCAGTGGTAAGCTTAGCTTCGCCTATTTTTTTTAGCGCTCTATCAACCCCCATTAAAATGCCATTCTGGCGATCCTTAAGAGAAAAATGCTTAGCAAGTTTATTAATTTTATTCGGTTCAGATCCTTGCTCATCAATCCATTGATTTAATGCAAGATTATTTTTAAAAACATGAAACGGATCCTCCTCCCCAGGTATATATAAAATTATTTTCTCTCCTTTCTGAAAATAAAAAATATCTGTTGCATCATGACCGTTAATATTAAAAACCATCACTTTGACAGGTAATGATTGCTTTGCCTTACTATAGAATATATTAAATTTTAAAGGGTCCGTTTCTGAAACATCGGATGCTGCACCAGCCATGACAATACCATAATCCTCTTCGGTTATTGCTCCTGAAGCTTTGGCTGTTCTTGCTGCCAGCAAAAATTGTGCTTTCGCTAATGCCTGAACATCGAGTGAATTTTCACCCCAAAAGTCTTTTAACTTATCATTAACTTTCTTTTGAAAATTCATATCCCATATAATATTTTTTAACTGTTCAGGTGTCATTCGGAATTCATTATGTGTCCCGTAGTTACTTTTATCAGGCCCATCACTATAAATCCCTTTTAAAGCATTTAAGCCACCAGGCAATGCCATTTGTTCTTTTGCGCTAAAATTCCTCAATACCATATCAGTTAAAGTAAATGAATGTGTAGGTTTTTCATAGAGGTGCTCCCAGCCGGTGAAACTGGTTGAGGATGACTGCCCCTGATTGAAAGAGTGAAGCCACAGTTTATCAGGATCAACATCAATACCAGTTTTGATTTTTATCTGTTCTTTAAGAAGTTCCTTTGCTATCGCTCTAAGGTTTGGTGTTTTCTCCTTAACATAGTTTAATTTGTTAACCAGCTTTAATGTTTCTCTTTTTGCAATGTCATTAATATAATTTGCATTAACTTCCTTGGTTAAAGGCTGTTTTACCGGTATATTTTCAACTTCTGACCCCTGACCTATAAACGATACACCTGAGTTTCCAACTGTTGTAATCGATGATGACATAACTTTCTCCGTTAAAATTGGTCAACGCCTTTTCTAGGGTGAAACTCTGGAAGCGGATCTTAAGAATTTTGACCTTTATGTTAATCAAATAAGCTATCTGCATACTTGAGCATTTAAAATCCTATTAAATTTTACCTGTTCATATCAAAGGTGTACATGTTGTCTCCATATGGCTGATTTGATCGATTATTTATGACTGAAGTATATTGAGTATTGCGTAGCTAGAATGTTCATTTTTTACCTTTGAGTGTTTGGTAAATGTTCTTTGATTGTATTAGTTTTGTACTTTTTTTGTTGACACAGTTCCTTTTCTTTGATGCGGCAAAGTGTTATTTCAAATAACCACATGTATTGCATATAAAAAATTACTCTATTTCAGCTCGAGGAAAAACAATGCCGAGATCAGAGTCTGCAATGTATACATCTGGTCGCATCCTTCAACTGTAAACGATCCTTATGTTTACGTAGGGAGTTCGGAGAAAAACTCCTTATAAGTTTTTTGTGCAAGTTTATTCATTGACACACTGTCTCTGTGAATCAAAGCTTGCACAAAAACATCCTTTGCAATTTCTAATTAACTGATTTATCTGGTTATTACCTCTGGCATGATAATTGCCCTAATACATGCGGGACATAAACAATATCGCCGGAGGCGTACATGTGTTATTTGGGAATAGACAGTCAATTACCAGGCTGTAGGAAAGAGTGCGATCGAGTCTGGGGAGAAACCCTTAAGGAAATTTTCAACAAGCTTTATTCTTTTATCCGTCGTCGGGTAAGCAACTATGCTGATGCCGATGATATTTTTCAGATGACCTGTCTAAAAACACTACTCTGTCGTTGCAACTATGCAGGACATTCGAAACCTGCCACATGGATATTCAGCATCGCGCTAAACCTCATCAGAAACTACTATGGAGAAAAGAAAAAAGGTACCATTTTCTCCTCATTTGACAACGACCTTGAAAATACTTTGTTCTTTTGTCCAGAGGACGTTTATATTCAGAATGAGCTAGTGTGCAAAACTTTAAACGAAATTGAAAATCTTACTGAGGAAAATCGGCAAATGTTCAAGATTATGTTGGAAGAAGGGAGCTCTTACCAGGATGTCGCTCAGGTTATGAAAATACCTATTGGTACAATCCGTTCGCGCCTCTCCCGCTCCCGGGCTTTGATTAAGAATAAGATGCTTTAGATAAGCACAGAAACCGTAAGAAGTTCATCAATCCACTTTTATCGGTGGATTGATGAATACCAATGGGCGGGGTGAGAGTATGCATACTCATTTTTTAAAATGTGGGCTAAAATCGGCGGTCAGGATCACCAGAATAATCTGAAACAAACCCAGAACCATCTGATACTCAGTATGTTATAAACTTAAATTCGCAGGGGCTTTATCTCCTGGTGACGCTCTGGAAACTATCAGAGCAGACAGATTAAGCTATTTTCTTGATTAGTGTTCCGGAGTCATTCGCCCATGTCGGATAAAAGCCTGCTGGTCCCCGTTCTCCTTACCCTGTTTATATGCGTCGCATTAGGGATATATCTCCGTCTTGATCGTTACTTCTTTCGCCAGGGAAGAAAAAAGAAATAAATATAGCCTCCGGTACAAAATGTGTGGAGGGGGATCCTTTCGCGTATTTAGCCGCTCATTTTTTCCGGCCACTGAACATCCGGCGCAGCACTGACATCCACACGACTCAGCATGATGCGGTACGTTTTCCAGGCCCTGAGCGCCTGCAACTCTTCCGCCGTTGCCATCTCGATATCCACCGCATCCTGCAGCGGCGCTATCGCATCTGCGGCTTCATCAAGCAGTGCTGATTTTGTTTTCTGCGCCTGCGCAATTAACTCCTCTTTCGACCAGCTGCGCGGGACAACTTTTTTACCGTCGAATACCCATTCCCCGTGGTTAATGCTGAAGCCCTCCGGTAACGTCTCGCTGATTTCTGCAACGCTCATCCCCTCGGGGCTAAACATGGAAACCGCATGAATGTTGCCACGCTCCGGCACCGGCTTATCGATGACGGAGCGAATCACATTCTCGCTGTCGTACATGATTTTTATCGTGTTATCCGCAAACCGGGACTGGCACTCATACCAGTCCTGCCCGTCTTCTGACTCGAAAAAACGAATGCCGGCAGCGGCAGCACCGTACTTTTCAGTGTCTTTCTTAGTGGGCTGTTTAACCCTGAAATTTTTAATATTTTGCATGTTTACCCCTGCGCATTCACCCACCCGCCACGTGTCCAGAACTGAACCGGTTTGTAGCGAACATAAGACTGGTCTTCATTAAAATCCCCGCCGGTCAGCACGTAACCCGCAGGCGCGTCACCGCCCGCGGCCGGCCACCAGGTGGAAATCACCGCGCCCAGCTGCACGCTGGATACAAAGTTCTGTAGCGTCCAGCTCTGAACTTCATCTATACGCTGATTCACCCATTGCCATGTCGAGCGGGTGTTAATATTGTCATCCCGTGCGGCAAGCTGACCATTTGCCCAGTCCCATGTGGCACGGGTATTGATGTTGTTATCCCGCGCGGTAAATTGATTAGCGAGCCATGTGCTCAGCCAGCCACCCCAGATTTCGCCATTGATATTACCGCCAGGCTCGAAAATCGCCCTGCCTGCATAAACGCTGGCGCCTGCGCGAATGGAGCCGTTCGCGGTAAAGGAGTTATCATTGGGGTTAAACATCCAGATATGGTCGCGTCCCTGGTCATCGAGAATATGAATACAGCCAGAGGGAAAATCATTTTTTCCGGAGACCAGCACCCCGTAGCTGATGGCGGCCTGATACCCGGTACCCGACGTCTGCACGGTCGCTTTGGTCATGGGCAGATACACGTTCCCGCCGGCGCTGTAACCGGCGGAATAAAACAGGGCTCGCCTGTCAGCCAGCTGGCCCTGAAAGGCACCACCGCCAGGCCAC